>CAZBCK010000001.1:0-10609 GCA_964490635.1 uncultured Candidatus Saccharibacteria bacterium
TTTTAGACCTTATAAGGAATATCTAAAACTGTAAACAACGCTCTGAAATCTTACAGATAAACTTATTATTTTGTATTTGGAATAGTAAAATTACATCTCTCCGTATTATACAATCCATGTAAAGTAAAATTAATAAAAAAATCTTTCCAAGTGCTGCTATAAGCAAAAGCCACTGTTTGATTTTTAATGTATTTCCAACCATGATATTTTTTAGTGATCAAAGAATAATAAATTTCCAGCCAGTTAAAATTTTCTTCTCTGTTGTTGTAGATATTGTAGTATCTCATTGACTTCTCTTTCTCTTTTTCACTGTAGCTTTTTAAAAAACGGCTCGTAGAGCGCTACTCCACTTTCAAGCTCGCCATTGTCTGTTATTCTCCAGCTTGCAAACATTACATTGTATGGAAAATCAGAAAATTCTGGCTTGTCTTTAATATAAAGATGATGTGGAATAAAAGCATGCGGAGTTTTCATAAATTTTTGAGTCATATATTTGATTATAATAATTAAAAAAATCTTTCCCAAAGAGAGAAAGATTTTTTTAATAAAAAAACGACCTTTATCTTTCTCTTTCGGGCTTAGAATTAGCACCTTCCGAAAATAATCTTCGAGGTTGCTGGCAGATCATCGGGCTAAGTCTCTCGCTGCACTCTTGATAAATTTATTAAATTATATAGTTACATTATAGCAGTTAAATAAACTGTGTTAAATAAAAATGTTATTATCAAAAAAAACAGTCCCGGATATTCGGGACTGTTTTATATTTCCACCACTTGTTTCTTACAATAATCTCGTCTTTCCAATCCGAAATTTGAGATCTAAATTTTTGGCTATTTCATAAATCAAATCCACGCCGACATTAATCTGGCCATTTTCAATTTTAGAAATTTCTTTCTGGGTAGTTTTTATATTCTTAGCCAATTTTTGCTGACTCAATCCTTTTTTAGTTCTGGCATTATATATTTCAGCCGCCAATAAAATTCTCACCCTTGCTTCCTGGGAGTATTTTTTAAAAAGAGGATGCTTTCTGGCTTTCGCCATCGCGTCCCGTTTTAATTTATCCTTATTTATATTCTTCATAATTTTGATTTTTAATAAAATCTTGATAGTATTCTTTTGTTTGCTCTAATATTTTAATAATTTTTTTATCTATCTTTTTCTTTAATCCCTTTTCATATAAATCAGGTTTTTCAAAAGCGTTTAATAAAACTAACTTTTCTTGATGATAACAAAAATAAAAAATTCTAACCAAACTGTTGCCATCCTTAACTCTTATTTCATGAAATTTATATTCTCTTACTGTTTTGGCGATTGGCGGTATTGGTCTTGTTTTATTTTCAACTATAAATTGGATTGATTGATCAATAAAGGCAAGCGTCTTAATTTTATGATTTTTTCGTTTCTCGGTATCACCTGATTTTAAATCATATTTAAACAAAAAATGTTTAACGGGAGAAAGCTGTAAATTCAAATTGTGATAATAAGTTACTTTCATTATGATAGTATTTACATTATAGCTTATTGGATATAATTGCCAAGTACAATAAAACTTTAAAAATTTTCAACCATGCTCCAGACAAAAAGTCCAATGGTAATATGTATTATTATACTGTTTATAATTTCAATATTGATTAAAATTGAATTTACAACCTTGGAAATAAAATCTCGCCTTTTTTTATTTTTATTCCCGGTTTCAATCTGCCCCATTTTTGAGCTTGTTTTAAATTTTTATTTAATTCAATTTTTCTTTCCTGCTCATCCGCAAATAATTGCGTGAAAATTTTCATTGCGGTTTCTGGCATAAATGGATATATCATCCAAGCGATATGGCGGAGGGATTCAAGTAAATCGTAAACATAATATCTAGTTATTTCTTCATCCGTCTTAATTAATTCCCATGGTTTTGATTCCTGAATTAATTTATTTTGTCTTGCAACTATTCCTTCTAATACTCCTCTGTCTTTAAAGTTTGTATTTCCAATAGGAAATCGTTTTGATGTATCTCCAAAAGATATTATAAACTCTAGTGCTTTATTCAATTTAAAATTATTAATAAATTTATCTATACTTTCCCATGTCTCTTTGAAGTAAAATTTATATGGAGAGATATAGCTGCTGTGTATTTCATATCTTCTTTCTGTGTCACCCTTTTTCTTTTCTGGTACTTTACTATCAAAATATTTTTTTGCTAATGTTAGTGTTCTGGAAACAAGATTACCTAATCCATTTGCCAAGTCTGTTTGATAGACTTCTTCAAATCTTTCAAAAGAAAAATCGCCGTCACCTCCGGAAGGGATCTCTTTTAATAAATAATATCGCAAAGCATCCATGCCATATTTATCAACCACTTCAAACGGATCAATAGTATTACCTAGTGATTTACTTATCTTTTGTCCGCCGGAAGTGATGAAACCGTGGACGAATATTTTTTTCGGGAGTGGTAAACCGGCGGATAGAAGCATTGCCGGCCAAATGGCGGCGTGAAAACGCAAAATGTCTTTGCCGATGAGATGAATATCCGCTGGCCAGTATTTTTGGAAATTAACACACCCCTTGCCCATCTCAAGAGGGGAATTACTGTCAAAATCTCCATATCCCAGCGCCGAAATATAGTTTGTTAGCGCGTCGCACCAAACATACATTGTTTGCGTTTCATCGTTTGGGACCGGCACACCCCAGTCTAAAACTTTTTTCGGGCGAGAGAAGCTGATATCTTTCAATCCGCCTTTGATAACATTCAAGATTTCATTCTTTCTGCTTTCTGGCAAGATTTCAAGTTTTCCGCTTTCTATTTTTTCTTGAATTATTTTTGAATATTTGGACAACTTAAAAAAATAATTTTCTTCTTTGATCTTCTCTGGCGCTTTTTGATGATTCGGGCACTTGCCGTCAACTAAATCTTTTTCCGTTAAATACGCCTCGCAACCGACACAGTAATAACCTTCATAATTGCTTTTATAAATGTCTCCTGACTCAACTAGTTTATTCCATAACTTTTGCGCTGCCGGCCAGTGTCTATTTTTATCAGTCGTGCGGATGAAATCGTTGTTAGAGATATTAAGCGTATCTAATAATAATTGAAATTTAGCCGAGTTTTCATCAACAAACTTTTGCGGATCCATTTTTTTTTCCAGAGCTGTTTTTTTAATCTTTGATCCGTTCTCATCAGTTCCAGACAAGAAAAAAACATCATCGCTTTTCATCCGATGATATCGCGCCAGAACATCCGCTTGGCAAATTTCCATCGCATATCCAATATGCGGAGCGGCGTTGGCATAGGCAATAGAAGTGGTGATATAGAATTTATTTTGTTTCGGTATTGACATAAATTGTATAGCTGTTAAGATTTTTGTTATAAGGAGGTATTATAAAATGATAATAAAAGAATATATCGTAGAAAAAACAGAGGTGACAATTCACCTAATAGACGGACATGAGATAAAAGGGAGAATTACCAGATTTAATGGGTCTCTCTCGTTGCTTTTATAGAGTAAAATAGTGGAACAACGCTATTCAACCCTTTATTTTTTATAGGGTTGTTTTTTTAATGTTTATTTCCATACAAATCTTCTAAAATAATAGAAGCGATTGTCGCGACGGGGACGGATAAAATTACTCCGGGAATTTCCGCGAATTTGTATCCAACTAACATGGCAATTATTATTATAACTGGATGAAGCCCTACCGATTTTTGCATAACTTTTGGCACAAGCACATAATTTTCAACTTCTTGAATTAGGAAATATAAAATCAAGGTTAGTAGAAATAAAGAAGGCGAGATAGCAAGGGCAATAATGAGAGCTGGAATACTGGCAAGAATCGGACCTAAATACGGAATGAGTTCCATGAATCCGGCAATTATCGCAAGAACCATCGCATAAGGAACTCCCAGCAAGGAAAGTCCTACGAAAGTTACAAAACCAACTGCAAATCCTAAAAAAAGCTGACCGATAAACCATTTTCCCAATTTAATTTCAATCTTTTTAATAATTTTTAAAGATCTTGGCTGGAAGCTAAAAGGAATCACCGCTTTGACAAATTTCTCAACGCCTTTTTTTTCAATGACCAAATAAAAAGAAATTACGGCAATCATTATTGCTGAAAGGAGTCCACCCAGAAGATCAAATATCCTGGAAAGAATAGCGGTTGTCGTATTTTTTAAAAACTTGCTTGCTTCAATCAAAATTTCTTGGATCGGTTCCGCCAGCCTGTCGTCAATTTGCTGTTCTGAAATTGTTGAATAATCAATATTCATACTGTTTATATAAACAGGGAACTGCGTGGCGAGCTGGCTTAACTCTTTTGCCAGTGGCGGAACTATTATGTAAAAGAATAGCCCGATTATTACAATGACTGCTGAAAATAAAATTGACGCGCCGATTACTCTCGGGATTTTTTTCTTTTTCATTTTCTCAACGGCGGGATTCATAATCAAGGCGACAATGACGGAAATAAAAACAATAAAAATTATTTGCCGTAGATAGAAAAGAAGAAATAAAACAAGCAAAACAAAAACAATTCTAAGAATACTTTCATAAGAAATGTCAAATCTTTGTTTTTGATTCATGAATATTTATGTTATAAAAAATAATTGTCATTCCGAAACGGAATAGTTTATAGTATTATCTCGATTGTGATTAAGAGGAATTCCTCGGCTCCTATTGTTGCTCGGGATGACAAAATTAAAACTTCAAGATTTTCTCAAACACTTTTTTATTTTTGAACGGTCCGATTAATGCCAGATTCAGTTTATTATCAACAAAAACATCCTGTGCCACTCTTTGCAGATCATTTGCTGTAACTGTATTTATTCTAGCAATTTTTTCTTGAGGGGTCAAAATTTTTCCAGTGTCTATTTCCTGATTGGCAACAAAACTTGCTATGGCATCTGATGATTCTAAGGCAATATTCATTCTTCCTTTTATGTAATTCTTTGCTCTTTTTATTTCCTCCGCGCTTATTTTTTCTTCTTTTACTTTTCTAAATTCATCCAAAATTATTTTTATCGCCTCCAAGCATTTCTTATTATTTATTCCCGACTGCGCCATAAAATATCCAACATCTTTATAGCTTTCAGGCGAAGTATATATATAGTAAGCCCATCCTTTTTCCACAATGGAAGTATAAAGGCGCGCGCTCATATTTCCTCCAAGGATCACGCTTAAAACAGATAAAATATACTCATTCTTATGGTTTGTATTATATCCTCTCACCCCCAAGCATAAATGTGTCTGATCTGTTTTCTTGTACTTCAAAAGAATTTCTGGCTTGCTTTGTTTGTCAAATGCTTTAGTTTGTTTCCCTGATTTATTTTTATTGCTGGAAACAAAATATTTCTTTATTTTGTTTCTGATTTCTCTTTCGTTAAAGTTTCCCGCGATTGCAACAATAATATTGTCACCATTGTAATATTTTTTATAATAATCAATAAAATCTTTTCTTTTGATTGAATCCATAGTTTCCTTGGTGCCACCTATATCCCATCCCATTGGATGATCAGGATATAGAACTTCTTCAAAAAGGAACGGGATTCTCATCATCGGATTATCAAGAAACATGTTTAATTCTTCTATAACAGTTCCTCTTTCTTCCTCAATATCTTTTGCTGAGAATTTTGAATTTAACAACATATCCGAGATAACATCCAATGCCAAATTGTAGTGTTTACTATCCACTTTTACCCAAAAGCCGGTATGTTCCTTGCCTGTAAAAGCGTTAAAAGCTCCTCCAACCTTATCAAGCTCTTTGGAAATATCCAGTTTCGTTGGACGCTTTTCGGTACCTTTAAAAAACATATGTTCCAAAAAATGAGAAATTCCTCTATTTTTTGTATTTTCGTTTTTAGATCCGGTTCCCACTATTACTAAAACAGTAACGGTCTTTGTCCCTTTCAGCGGAGCGGTAATAATTCTGACTCCGTTCTTTAATTTTAATTTTTTGTACATTCTTTTAAAAAGTTACAGATAAAAATTAAATCTCTTTATTTCAAGAGATTTGCTAATTTCAATTCTAATCTTTCTATTGCTATTTTTTCAAGAGTTATATCTCCTTTTATTGTCATACTTTCAATATTCTTCTTATGAAACGCTATTTTCATTCTCAAATACCATACATTTATTTCTCTCCTCATAGTTGCGCTTTTTTTTGCCGCATCTCTATTTGCTGATTTTACGATTTTTAAGACTTTTCTTAAAAGTAAATCATCTCTAACAATAGTAAAATTATTCATTATAATTCCTCCTATTCTTCTATAGGAATACTATCACTAAAAATAAAAAAAAGCAACAAAAAAATTCAGGAGGCCGGGAGTTAGCAATTTCTAAATTATACGAACTGAAAATTAACATGCCACTATTTGATAATAATGGCGAGGAGAGAGATTTGCTATTCTTCAGCCCGATTAGAATATCGCTAATTCACCGACCTTCTGAATTTTATATAATATTACTCAATGTGTATAATAATATATTACTTCCAAATTTTGTCAACTTTTATATTTCAAGTTCTATTCCCAGATGCAACACCATAAAAAACGCCTAAGTTAAGCTCACATTTGTCTTTAGTATAGTTATTACAAGTTTTAGCTATTTTTACATTCCCATCATCTTTCTTGCCAGGTCTTCATATTCTTTCCGTTCTTGCGGAGACATTTTGCGCAATATTCCCATCATTTCTCCCGGACTTGGATTTTCTTTTCCACCCATTAGTTTTTTTATTTTTTCAGTTATTTCCTGTTGTTCTTCATAGCTCATTTTCTGCATATTCTCCATAGTTTTTTTTGCCATTTCTTTCTGTTGTCCTTCTGGCATATCTTTCAATTGTTTTTCCATTGCTTTGTCCATCACTTTTTTCCCAACTTTGGTCTTACCGAATTTCATTACACCTTTTGCCATTGTTTTCTTGATTGAATCCTTTATACCCATAATTTTGATTTAATTTATTAATCTTAGAATTTTCTTATTTTATATTATTCTGAACTTATTTCACAAAACAAACTTTGTCACTTCCGCGGAGACGGAAATCTAGTTTGTCTCAATGAGTGATATTTTTTATTTTTTAGTTTATTTTGTCGTTGGTTCAGTGTCTCTGACCTGAACCTTATATTTCTTTTGATCTATTTATTAACCAACTACCGTTCCTAAATTCACAATTATTATAGAACTATGCAAAGATATAAGTTTCTTAATTACGCTTTAAGAAATATCCGGTTCAGGACAGAGATCACAACTGTACGAAACCTCTAAATAATCTTTTAGACAAAAGGTTTTTAGCGCTAATAATGGTGTTAAATCTACCAGTTTTAGAAATTACACACAAATGTATTGTCATTCCCGCGGAGGCGGGAATCCAGACGCAATATCTTCAAATTTCAAAATATCATTGCAATAGTTGAAGTAGCAACTAATATTACTATTATTTTGTTTGCAAGACATTTATTTTAAAATAATGTTTGATAAAGTTTCACCTGGATTCCTGCCTCCGCAGGAATGACAAAAAAGATAAATGTATAAATTGTATCAGTTTTCTATCTCAAATTTACTTTAGAATAAGCGATTATTGCAAGGTTTCGTACAGTAGTGGACAGAGTCCTGAACCAACAATAGAAAAAATATTTATAAGCAATATAGAAAAAACAAAATTTTATTTAGAATAGAGACCCACCATAACAACTGTAAAAAACCACAAAAGAAAAGTTGTTGCAATTATTCTAATGTCAATAAGAAAATAAAAAATAAGTTTAAAAATATTAGAATCATACAATTCTGGATATGAAGGTATGCCAACTATAAGAACGGAAACGAGAAAAGACCAAAATAAGATTTTTTAAATATTCTTTTTTGTCTAACATAAATTTAGTTAATGAATTATCCCACAGCAAGCTGACAACAAATTTCTCCGATTACAACACCTACTTCCCCATACAACATTTCTTATACTTCTTCCCACTTCCGCACGGACAAAGATCGTTCCGTCCGACTTTTTTTAGTTTTATTTTTGGAGCAACGGCGTTGCTCACTGTTTCATCTGCACCGCTGGTGGAAACATTTTTATTTTCCATTGGTGATTTAACTTTCTGGACGATCTGCACTTTGAAGATCGCGGAAACGACATTTTCTTCAATCGTGCCAAGGAGCGTTTGGAACATCCGGTAGCTTTCCTTCTTATATTCAATCAGAGGATCCCTCTGCCCGTAGCCACGCAACCCAATTCCGTCCCGCAGGCGATCCATAGAATCAAGATGCTCCATCCAAAGAATATCAATATTGCGAAGTATTACCATTTTTTCTATCTGTCTCGCGGGCGTATAGCCGATTTCTTCTTCCCGTTTGTTATAAGCTCCGGACAAAACATCAAAAACCAAATCTGTCGCCAAACCCCTTGCTTCTTCGTCCGGCTTGTTAGAATTGATAATATCTTTTAATTTACTTTCAAGTTCTCCATTGACCGGCGTTATTTTGTGAATTGATTCTGTCATTCCTTTTATATCCCATTCGCTTCTGTTTTCCGCGCCACGCACTGAGACAATGTGCTGCGCTTCGCTTTCAAACATTTCCAAAACTTTATCCTTCAATTTCAAAAGTTCAGGGAAGTTTTCCTTGTTGATTTCTTTGTCTGTCTCTTCCGTATTTTTCGTAATTTCCAAAACCTCTCTTCTCTTTTTGTAGATTGCTTCTCTTTGTTTGTTCATCACATCGTCATAATCCAAAACATGCTTTCTAATGTCAAAATTATATCCTTCAATCTTTCCCTGCGCGTTCTCAATTGACTTGGAAATAAAAGAATTTTCAATCGGCATATCTTCGTCAATTCCCAGTTTGTCCATTACCATCTTCATTTTATCCGAACCAAAAACGCGCATAACATGATCTTCCATAGAAACGAAAAATTGTGTTTCGCCCGGTTCGCCTTGCCGTCCCGATCGACCCCTAAGCTGATTGTCAATTCTTCTCGCTTCATGTCTTTCTGTTCCAAAAATACAAAGTCCACCCAATTTATCTACGCCCTCGCCCAATTTTATATCCGTTCCTCGCCCCGCCATGTTTGTAGCAATTGTCACTGCGTTTCTCTGCCCGGCATTGGAAATAATCAACGCTTCTTTCTCGTGAAATTTTGCGTTTAAAACTTCGTGTTTAATTCCCTCTCTTTTTAACATCTCGCTTAAAAGTTCTGATTTATCTATCGCGATCGTTCCTACAAGAACAGGCTGTCCTTTTTTATTGCGTTCTTTGATCTCACGGATCAGCGCTTTGAATTTTCCCAGCTCCGTTTTGTAGATGGAGTCATTTAGATCTTTTCTGATGATAGTTTTATTCGGAGGAACACTTATCACATCAAGGTCATAAACCTTTGAAAACTCCTCTGCGTTTGTAATTGCCGTACCGGTCATTCCGGCAAGTTTGTCGTATAATCTAAAATAGTTCTGAAAAGTTACTGTTGCCAAAGTCCTGCTTTCTTTTTGCACCTTAACGCTTTCTTTTGCTTCTATCGCCTGATGCAATCCCTCGCTAAATCTCCTCCCGGACATCATTCGCCCTGTAAATTCATCAACAATAACCACTTCGCCGTCTTTAACAACATAATCTTTATCTCTTTTGAATAATATTTCCGCTTTCAGCGCTTGCTCCAAATGATGAATAAACATTATTCCTCCCTCGCTATAAATATCTTTCATTCCCAGCATTCCTTCCACTTTTTCTATTCCTTCGTCGCTTAAGCTCACTGCATTCATTTTTTCGTCAACCGTATAATCTTTTTCTTTTTTCAACCTTGGAACAAGCCGCGAGAATGTCTGATACATTGTATTGGATTCCGTGTCCGGCGCGGAAATGATTAAAGGCGTTCTTGCCTCGTCAATCAGAATGCTATCCACCTCATCAACAATTGCGTAGTTCAATTCTCTCTGCGTCATATCCTTTTTTGCCACAGCCATATTATCACGCAAATAATCAAATCCGAATTCATTGTTCGTTCCGTAAGTTATATCGCAATTGTATGCTTCCTTGCGGCTAATTTCTCTTAAATTTTCCATTTCCACCGTCGCTTCGTTTTCATCCGGTTTTATTTGCGGATCAAAAAGAAAAGAAACATCGTGCTGAATGGTCGCAAGGCTGAGACCCAAAGAGTGATAGATCGGTCCCATCCAGTTAGCGTCTCTCTTGGCAAGATAGTCATTGACCGTAACAACATGAACACCTTTCCCCGAGATCGCGTTTAAATAGATCGCCAAAGTTGAAACGAGTGTTTTTCCTTCTCCCGTTTTCATTTCCGAGATATTTCCCTGATGCAAAACAATTCCGCCGACTAGCTGGACATCATAATGCCTTTGTCCTAAAACTCTTTTCGCTGTTTCTCTCACAACCGCAAACGCTTCCGGCAAAATTTGATCCAGTGTTTCGCCTTTTTCTATTCTCTCTTTAAATATCGTAGTTTGCTTTTTTAGTTCCTCATCGGAAAACGCCTGGAATTTGCTTTCCAGCTTGTTTATCTCGTCAACGATCGGATAAATTTTCTTTAGTGCTTTTTCATTCGGATCACCGAATATTTTGTTTAGGATTGACATAAGCTTGATATAATTTTTAAGTGTGATGTAATACTTTGTTAGCTTCAA
>CAZBCK010000001.1:10709-15979 GCA_964490635.1 uncultured Candidatus Saccharibacteria bacterium
CAAATAAAATTTTCTGAAATGACAAAAATCTCTCCGTTGGTTTTTTACCTCAACTATTCCAACCCCAAATCCTTCTTAACAAAACTAATAATCTTCTTTGCTATTTTATGGCTTTTCTCCGCTTGCTTTCTCGTATGCTCCGGCCAATGAGCCGGATATCTGGAAGGAATATAATATTGGCTGACTATTTCACAATCTTTTACGAACTCTTCAAATCCTTTATGTTCATCAGAACATTTTTGACATAAATATCCCAAATCGTGCGTTTTCTCAAATTTAATATTACACGCGGTCAAATATCCTTTCAAATATTTCTCAATTGCCTGCTGAAACAAAAAACAAATTTGCGCGTAAAACCTGTCTTGTTTGTCATCTAATCCCAAACAAGCAAAACCAAATTCATTACTGCCAATACTGAACCACTCCCTGGCATTTTTTAGGTTAAGCTTTTTCATAAATCACTTTTCCTTTATTTATTATCTTGCCCATAAAACAATCGTTAACAGATAATCTATGTCTCAATTCTTTCGGTGTAATATTTAATACATCTTTGGGAACATCTAATCTAACATCTCCGAGAATCCCGGCGATTTCTTCCGCTCTTTCCCAATAGTCTTTGTCGCTTTCCTTAATTACCAATAAATCAATATCGCTTCCTTCTCTCAAATTGCCCTCAGCTAAACTGCCGAACAAAACTATTTTCTCCGGTCTGTATTTTTCTATAATTTGCTTAGATAATTTATCCAATTCTTTTTGATATTTTTTCTTGTTCATATTAAAAACTTATTAATTGCTATTATCTCTTATATCTCTTCCTTCTAATTTTCTTAAATTCTCCCTTCACCCAGCTCATTGGGGAGAGATGCAACAATTTTTTGATTATTCTCGCGCCGCGCCTTGTCTTTGTAATTTTTTCGCCCTTATAATTATTGATCATTTCTCTCAACTCATCTTTAACATCGTCAATCGCTTTATAAATATCGTCGCTTTCAACAACATTCCGAAGCATTTTTCCGGAAAGTTGCAAATTAACTTCCGCTTTATAGACCTCGCCGTGCTGATGATGCTTTGTCGTTCTGGCAAGTTCTACTCTTGCCGTGATATTGCTTGAATCCATATTTTCATTTTCAATGAACTTTTTCAATCCACCGATCTTTTCATGGACATATTCTTTTAGATCATTATGTAACTCTAAATTAGTGCCTTTGATGATGATATTCATTTTTTTATTTTAGCTGGTTATAAAATAAGCATAGCATAAATTTTGAATTTATCAAGGGAAAATATTAATACATTTTTTTAGAACTCACTTTGTCTTGCTGTCGTCGTCCCAGAATTTTTTCTGAAATGATAGCGGAAGAAAAAATGTCTGAGATCCAGTTTATTTCACTTAATAAAATTATACGAAAAATATTATTTATTAAGACTTACTGGATTCCAGATAAATTTTTTCGCTACCGCTCCAAAATTTTCTGGAATGACAAGAAACGAAAAAGTCCTATTTTTTTGATATAAATTCGTGTTTATGGTAAAATTAAAAAGTTATTAGAGAATAAAATATGTTTGATCAAATAATTATAACGATCGTGTCTCTCTTGGCAGTTTTAGCTGTGTTGTTTTTGTTGTTTAAAAAACCAATTTTTGATTATTTTAATTCCCTGAATGAAAAAACGGCGGAAAGAAATCTAAAAATTCTTGAAGAAAGAAACAAAGAAGTATTAAGAGAAGAAAGAGAAAGGTCTATGGATATTTTTGATGAGAGAATGAAAAGAAATGAGCAATCTCTAGATAGCAATAAAGATAGAATCAAAGATTTGGTTGAAAAAATAGATAGTGGACTGAAAGATAGCCAGATAAAAATAGAAAACACGGAAAAAGCAAGAATCAGCGAATTCTCAAACTTAAAAACTGTTATCGCAGAACATAAGGAAATAACCGGAAAGCTTAAAGATTCAACAGATAATCTGAAAAACATTCTTTCCAACAATCAACTGCGTGGGAAATATGGCGAGGAAGTGGCGGAAAATCTGTTAAAGATCGCCGGGTTTGTTAAGGGTATAAATTATGATAGCAATCTTAGCCAAGAGACAAATGCCAACCGTCCCGATTTTACCATTTATTTGCCTGACAAAAGCAAAGTGAATATTGATGTTAAATTTCCGTATCAATCGCTGGTAAAATTTCAGGAGGTGGAAAATGATTTGGAAAAGAAAAAATATTTTGCCCAATTTAAAACGGATGTCAAACAGAAAATCAAACAGATTACCAGCAGGGACTATATTAATCCCGAGGAAAAAACTCTGGACTTTGTAATTCTGTTTGTTCCCAATGAAATGATCTTCAGTGTTATTAACGATAAGCTATATGATGTGGTTGAAGAAGCGAATGAAAAAAAAGTGGCCATCGTTGGTCCTGTTTCTTTTATTACATTCCTAAGGATAATCCATCAATCGTATGATAATTTTAAAATTCAGGAAGATCTGCATCGCGTGGTGAATTTAATAAGCAAGTTTAAAGACGAGTTCAATAAATACAATAATGAATTTGACAACATTGGAAATAAAATTAAATTATTATCAGGACAATATGACAAAGTCGCGGGAGTGAGGACAAGGCAACTCACAAAAATAGTAGATCAGATAGAAGGGGAAGATGTTAAAATGGTGGAAGATAAAAAGAAACTGGGAAATTAGATTTATAATTACTAACAATTTTACTATGAAAAATCATAAATTCGTTGTGATGTTTATTGCAGGCATACTTATTATACCTTGTATCGTGTCTGCGTCTATAACCGCTGGGACTCCAATTAGTAATTTTATTCATACCGTAGAAGCAATTATTCTTGTGAGCTTATTAATAATTGGTTTATGGAAAAAGCCAAAATCTAAATTTGGAATTGTGTTTGTTGGGATAGGTGTAATTCAATTGTTTCAAGCGGGTGATATGTTTAAGAAAACGATGTTTTATTATAATCCTATGACACCTGTTCCTGGAATAGGCAGTTTTGTCGGGATGATTTTAGGAGCACTTGCCATACTTGCGATTTATTATTACATTGGTCGGAGTTTAGGTAAATTATGCAGCAAATTATATAGCAAGTTTATCAGTGAAAAAAATAGTAGGAAATAAAAATAGTAAAAAAGGAAAATAAAATTTATGAAAAACTGGAAAACAATAAAATCAAAAACAGCTTTTAAATGCAGATACTTTAAAATTTTAGAGGAGGATTTTATGTTGCCGAGCGGAAAAAAGCATAAGTATTATCTTCTAAAAGGAAAAAGTTATGTTATTGTAATTGCGAAAGAAAAAGAATATTTTTATTTTGTTGAACAATACAGATATACAATTAAGTCAAAGCTGCTTACGGTTGTTGCCGGAGCGATAGAAAAAGGCGAGGGACCGCTTGCGGTGGCAAAAAGGGAGTTGGAAGAAGAAGCGGGAATAACCGCGAAAAAATTTAAAAAGCTTGGTTGGCTTTATTCCAATTATGGAAAATCAAATCAAAAAGCGCATATTTTTCTGGCGGAAGATCTAAAACTTGGTGAACAGAAACCGGATTATCTGGAAAAAGAAGGAGAAATAAAAGTAAGGAAATTTAAGATTTCAGAAATTAAAAAACTAATTAAGTCAGGAAAAATCAAAGATCAAGATACATTATCAGCGTTTTATTTGTTTATGTTAAAATATTAATAACTCTAATAACATCTATAAATTATGAACAAACTTCTCACTCTTCTCAAAAACCATAACAATTGGCGCAATGATTGTGTCAATTTAATCGCGTCTGAAAATGTAATGTCTCCTTTTTGCGAAAGTCTTTATGTCTCAGATCTAATGCACCGCTATGCGGAAGGGTTGCCGTTTAAGAGATATTATCAGGGATTGAAATATGTTGATAAAATGGAGGACTTGACGCAGGAAAAATTTAAAAAACATTTTAACGCGAATTTTGTTGATATTCGTCCAATTTCCGGAACATTGGCAAATATGGCGGTTTTTTCCGCGCTGGCGGAAAGAGGGAATTTAATTTTGACTCTGGGTGTGCCGGGCGGCTCGCATGTTTCCCATGAAAAAGCGGGAGCGGCGGGAATATTGGGATTGAAAAGTTTTCATCTTGGATTTGACGGCGAACGAATGACGATTGATCTGGAAAAAAGCAGAAAGAAAATTTTGGAAATAAAACCGAAGTTTATTGTAATTGGTGGGTCTGTAATTTTGTTTCCTCAGCCGATTAGAGAACTGAGAAAAATTTGTGATCAAGTTGGCGCAAAAATTATTTATGATGCCGCGCATATCTTTGGTTTGATCACCGCCGGATCTTTTCAAAATCCACTGGAAGAAGGAGCGGATATTATTACCTCTTCCACGCACAAAACTTTTCCCGGTCCGCAAGGGGGAATAATCATTGGAAATATAGACGAAGACTTGCAAAAGAAAATTCAGGATAAAATCTTCCCAGGTGTATTGTCCAATCATCATCTTCACAGAATTCCGCCTCTTTATTTCGCATTGGAAGAAATGGAAAAATTTGGAAATGATTATGTCTCGCAAATAATAAAAAACTCCAAGGCTTTAGCGGAAGAACTTCACAATTTCGGTTTTGATGTTCTAGGAAAGCAAAATGGATTTACAAAAAGTCATCAAGTTGTTGTCAATGTTAGAAAACAGGGAGGAGGGAATAGTGTTGCCAAAAAACTGGAAGAAGCAGATATTATTTTAAACAAAAACATTATTCCCGATGACAAAGCCGATCCTGAAAATCCGAAAGGAATCCGTCTTGGCGTTCAGGAAATGACAAGGTATGGAATGAAAGAAGAAGAAATGAAAATCATCGCCGGTTTTATTAAAGAAGTTATTTTAGAGAAGAAAGATGCTAAGATGATAAAAAACAAAGTGATTGAGTTCAGAAAAAGCTTTCAGGAAATTAAATATTGTATTGATACAGAAAAAGAAAATTAATATAAAAAATATGGAAAAAACAAATTTGAGTGAGTCGCTAAAAAAACTGGAAAAAATAACAGAATGGTTTGAAGCGCAGGAAGAAATTGATGTTGAGCAAGGACTGGAAAAAGTGAAAGAAGGAGCGCGACTTATTAAAATCAGCAAGGAAAGATTAAAAAAGGTTGAAAATGAATTTGAGGAAGTTAAGAAAGAATTGGATGAAGATGAGTAAAGCGTGCAATTCGCCGGAGTCCTCTATAGAGAGACTCCGGCAGGGCAAGAGAAATAGAAAATAATTTTGTCGCTCTTTACATTTTCTTTGGAAT
>CAZBCK010000001.1:16079-30771 GCA_964490635.1 uncultured Candidatus Saccharibacteria bacterium
GAACTCTCTATTTTTTTGCTCAAAAACCTGATTTATGGTATTTTATAAAGTAGAATAGGTATAAAAAAATATTTAAAATACAAAAAATGAAAATACAAAATTGGCACAATTTAAATACAAATGAAGTTTTGCGCGTTTTAAAATCTTCGCAGAAAGGATTAACGACGCGGGAAGTGGAAAAAAGATTTAAGAAATATGGAAAAAATAAGTTGCCAGAGAAAAAAAAGTTTTCGCAATTGAAAATCGCTCTGAATCAATTTAAAAGCCCATTGGTTTATATTCTTCTAGTAGCTGCTTTAATAACTTTCTTTCTGGAAAATTTTGTTGATACGGGAGTTATTTTAGCAGCGGTTTTGATGAATACAATTGTTGGATTTGTTCAGGAAACAAAAGCGGAGCAGGCTCTGGAAAAATTGAAGCAAATGGTTAAACACAAATCAAATGTGCTGAGAGACGGGATTGAAAAAGAAATTGATGCGGAGGATATAGTTCCGGGAGACATAATAATGCTTCGGGCGGGTGACAAAGTTCCGGCAGATGGAAGAATTTTGGAAATTCATGATTTTGAGGCTGACGAATCGGCGCTAACCGGTGAATCAGTTCCTGTTAATAAAGTTGTAAAAATGCTGGATCAGAAAGGAGTTTCACAAAGTAAGGAGAATATGGTTTATATGGGAACATCTATTGTCAGGGGGAGAGGGCTGGCGGTTATAATCTCAACCGGAATTAACACAAAATTTGGACAAATTGCCTTGCTTTTGAAAAAAACAAAAAAAGAAAAAACTCCTTTGCAGCTTAAGTTGGCAAAATTCAGCCAGCTTTTCAGCGTCCTTACTTTTATAATTGTTGTAGTAATTTTTGTTATTGGAATTTTAAGAAGATATAAACCGGAAGAAATGTTTACTACTTCCGTGGCGGTTGCGGTTGCGGCTATTCCCGAAGGATTGCTTGTTGCCGTAACAATTATTCTGGCGATCGGAATGCAAAGAATTCTCAAGAGCGGATCTCTGGTAAGGAAATTAATTGCCGCAGAAACTCTCGGAAGCACAACTGTGATCTGTACCGATAAAACAGGAACACTTACAAAAGGAAAAATGCAGGTTGATCACATAGTAACATTTGATTCTGTATTTTTATTGAACAGTATAAAGAAAAATAGGGTCATAGATGAAGAGAAAAACAGGCTTGATCACATCATAGCGATTAAGATTGGAATGATCTGCAATAATGCCGTGATTGAAAATCCGGACGACAAACTGGAAATGAAAATTCACGGCGATTATACGGAAAGAGCTCTTTTACAGTCTGGAATAAGCGTTGGGTTTAACCCGCAAAAAATTAAAAAAGATTTTACAAGAATAGATGAAATTCCATTCAGCTCCGAAAGAAAGTTTATGGCCACTTTAAATAAGTCAGATTCAGAAAAATATGAAATGTATGTAAAAGGAGCTCCGGAAGAAATAATAGCAAGGTCAAGGTATTTGTTAATAGGCGGAAAAGAACGACAAATGACAGAAAATGACTTAAAGATTCTGAGAAAAAATCAAGAGGATCTAAGCAAAAAAGGACTTCGGGTTCTCGGAGTTGCTTTCAAGCATGTTGACAAAAAAATAAAGGATGACTTTAAAGAAGAAAATGATGACGATCTGGTCAGTGAACTTGTCTTTGTTGGTCTGATGGCGCTGAAGGATCCGATCAGACCAGAAGCAAAAAGCACGATAGAACTTGCCAAAAAAGCAGGAATTAGAACGGTTATGATCACAGGTGACAATCGTCTTACTGCAAGAACAATTGCAAATGAACTTGGAATGAAGGTTGAAGACGAAAATATTTTAGACGGAGAAGCGCTTGAAAAAATGAGTACGAAAGATTTTAATAATATAGTTGGAAAGATAAAAGTATACGCGAGAGTTTCGCCTCATCACAAATCAAGGATTGTTGACGCCTGGCAAAGCAAGGGAGAAGTTGTGGCAATGACGGGAGATGGAGTGAATGACGCGCCGGCTCTTAAATCAGCGGATATCGGCGTGGCGCTTGGCAGTGGAACGGAAGTCGCGAAAGGAACGGCTGACATTGTTCTTCTGGATAATAATTTCAAGACGATCATTACAGCTGTGGAACAGGGGAGAGTTATATTTGAGAATATAAGAAAAGTAATACTTTATCTTGTCTCAGACAGTTTCAGTGAAGTTATTGTGATTGCGGGAAGTTTATTAATCGGCATCCCGCTTCCTATTGCCGCTGCACAGATCTTATGGATTAATCTTGTCACGGACGGATTGCCGGATGCCGCTTTGACATTGGAACCGAAGGAAAAAAATATTATGAAAGAGCCACCGCGTAAAGAAAACGAACCGCTTTTGGATTTTGAGATAAAATTATTAATCGCGGTAATTAGCATTGTCAGTGGAGTTTTGACGCTTTTGGTATTTATGTATATTCATAATGTGACCGGGGATTTTATCAGAGCAAGCACAATCGCTTTCTCTATTCTGGCAATTGATTCTCTGATCTATGTTTTTTCAATTCGTTCTTTACGGCACTCAATTTTCAAAGAAAACATTTTTTCCAATAAATACTTGATCGTGGCGGTAGTTGCAGCTTTTATTTTCCAATTATTGGCGATCTACCATCCTTTCCTGCAAGAGGTGCTGAAAACAACCGCTTTGGATTTTGCTGACTGGACGATTATAGCTTTCATTTGTGCGGTTGAATTGGTAGTAATTGAAACTGTAAAGTATGTATTTTTATTAAGAAAGAAGAAATATTAGAATCCAAAATTAAAAAATGAGGGTAACATAACATTATATTGCTGTTGACTAAATTTTATTTTAATATTATAGTTACTTTATTAGAAATAGAAATAAATTATTTTTATCATCCGATTTAACCATTCCGCGATAGCTCAGTGGTAGAGCAGTTGGCTGTTAACCAATTGGTCGGGGGTTCGAATCCCTCTCGCGGAGCAGACATTTTTTGTGAAAGCGACCGATATGTGTTGCTGGGTTAGGTAAAATTTTCTACAGAAATCACCTTGTTAGAGGTGATTTTTTCTTGATTTATTGCTTGAAAAGAGTAAGATAAGATAAGAGCATAAACTTCCTAACTTTTTTGTAAAATGACAAATTTTATAACCAACGGTAAAACAGACAATCTAAAAAAGCGTTTAATAGAACTTATTTCCAAAAGCGAAGAACTGAAATTTTTGGTCGGTTTTTTTTATTTCTCAGGAATTACCGAATTATATTCATCTTTAAAAGAGAAGAGAGGAGATATTAAATTAAGAATACTGGTTGGTCTTGAAGTAGATCATTTTCTTTCTGGAATAACTGTTGAATGCGTGAATGCTGGAGATAAAAAAGAAATAAGTAAAAGAGATATAGAAAATAATTTTATAAATTCTGTCAGAAAATCTTTGAATAGCGATGATTTTGACAGACAAGAATTTTACGAGCAGATTGATTTTTTTATTGAGTTGATTTTAAAAGATAAGCTAATTATTAGAAAAACAAAAAAGCCTAATCACGCGAAACTATATATATTTGAGTTTGAAGACAAAATTATTCAAAAAAATCTTTTTATTACAGGAAGTAGTAATTTAACGAAAGCTGGACTGTCTCATCAGAATGAATTTAATGTTGAAATCAAAGATTATGGAACGGAGGAAGCAAGCGTGTATTTTGAAGATCTTTGGGAAGATTCTGTCCTAATCACAGAAAATAAAGCTTTAAAAGACAGGCTAATAAAAACAATAGAAGACGAAACACAAGTTAAGAAAATAACTCCATTTGAGGCTTTTGCAGTTGCATTAAAAACATATCTTGACGCGAAAAGCGTTGAAAAAAATGACTTGTCTTTGAAAGAAATTATTGAAAAAGCTGGATATAAATATTACAAATATCAGGAAGACGCTGTTAAGCAAGCTGTGAAAATTTTAAATTTGAATAATGGAGTTATTATTGCTGATGTAGTAGGGCTTGGAAAATCAATTATCGCGTCGGTGATTGTAAAGGTAAACAGAAAAAGAGGAATTATTTTATGCCCGCCAGGACTTATAGATGAATGGGAAAAGTATAAGAATGAATTTAAAATGTATTCTTGGAAAGTTTTATCTTCTGGAAATATGGATGTTGCAAAAGAATATATTGATGAGCAAAAAAGGATTGAACCGATTGAAGCAATAATTATAGACGAAGCTCACAGATTTAGAAATTCTGACACGACGAATTATGAAAAGTTGAAAAATCTTTGCAGAAACAAAAAAATTATTTTGCTTTCCGCTACGCCATTTAATAATTCACCGGCTGATATTTTATCATTGCTTGAATTGTTTACCATCCCTAAAAAATCTTCCCTTGTTTTGGATGGCGATTTAAAAAATTTATTTAAAAATTTCAAAGGAGAATTTGAAAAACTTTTAGAAATCAGAAAATTTTACAAGCATTCTGATTCTGAAAAAACAGCGAGAGCGAAAAAAAATTATAAGTCGCTTTTTGGAGAAGATAAAATAGATATCAAAAAAGTGGAAGAAAGAACAAAGGAGCTGGCTGTTAGAATTCGTTCAGTCATTGAGCCGATTGTTGTCAGGAGAAATAGGCTTGATTTGCAAAAAAATTCTAAATATAAAGACGAAGTAAAAAATCTTTCCGTTATTGAACCGCCGAAAACTTGGTTTTATGAACTGACAAAAGAGCAGTCGGAATTTTATGACACGATTTTACTGGATTATTTCGGAGAAGATGGGAAATTTACCGGAGCAATTTACAATCCTTTTATTTATGAATCTGGAAAAAAAGAGGGCGAAGATTTAAATCTTGAAGAAAATAGGGAATTTTATGCGCAGAAAAATACAACTATTTTTATGAAACGGATTTTAGTAAAAAGACTGGAATCATCTTTTGGTTCGTTTGAAAAAAGCATTGAAAATCAAATTTCAATCACAAAAAAGATTTTAGGATTTATTGAAAAAAATCAAAAATATATTCTTGATAGAAAGTTAATTGATAAAATAGCGGAAGCGGATGAGGATGATGTGGAAAAGGCTTTGACTAATTTTGCCATAAAACTTGAAGAAAATAATTTTCCAAAAAATAATAAGGTTTATGATTTAAAAGGCGATTTTAAGGAAAAAGACAAATTTATAGCGGATATAAATTCTGATTTGGGAATGTATCAAGAAATTAGGAAAAATTTAATTTCCTTGAATATGGTTAAAAATGACCCGAAGGCAAAAACGATTATTGAAAAAATAAAAGAGCATTTAGCGCAAAGTCCGGAGAATGGAGAACCAAAAAGAAAAATAATTATTTTCACGGAGTATAGAGATACCGCAGATTTTTTGGCTCGGATTATTGAGAAAGATTTTAAAAATAGGATATTATATTCCGGCAATCTGAGAACAGAAAAAATAAAGAAGATCAATAGAAATTTTGACGCTTCTTGTCCTAAAAAAGATCAGGAAGATAAATATGATATTTTATTGGCAACAGATAAAATTTCGGAAGGATTTAATTTAAACAGAGCTGGGATGGTGATCAATTATGATATTCCATGGAATCCCGTGAGAGTAATTCAAAGAGTAGGGCGAATTAATCGTATTTCAAAAAAAGTTTTTGAAAAGCTTCAGATCGTCAATTTTTTTCCATCAGAAAAAGGAGCGGAGCTTGTGCAGACGGAAAAAATTGCCGCTGGCAAGATGTTTATGATTCATAATGTCTTGGGCGAGGATGCGAAGATATTTCATCTGGAGGAGGAACCGACTCCAGCGGCGCTTTTTGACAGATTTCAGCAGGATCCGGACGACGAGGAAGAGAGCTTTGAAACAAAAATTATAAATAAATTCAGAGAGATAAAAGGAAAATATCCAGAATTGATCAAAGAAATTGGCAATTATCCGTCTAAAATAAAAGTATCTAAAGAGTTTGAAGAAAAGGGACTTTTGGTTTTTACGAAAAGGCAAAGACTACATATTCAGGAAGTTATGGAAAAAGACGAAGATAAAATTGTCAAAGAAGTTCCGTTTGAATCAATATACGAGAAAATTTATTGTGATAATCCAAATTTAGAAGGTCTTGAATTGAGCAATAATTTTTGGGACTTTTATGGTAAAGCGAAAAATTTTAAGGAAAGGACTTCTTCAACGGGATCTCAGCAAAGCATTGAAGTTAAAACAACAAATTTTTTGAATGGAATTATTGAGAAAAACAGTGACTTAGAATTAAAAGAAACAGCGGAAATTTTATTAGAAGATATAAATGATTACGGCACGCTTGCTTTGCCAACGATGAGAAAAATTGTGAGCGTTGAAAAAATAAAAGATGAAAAAGTCAGAATAAAAGAATTTAAGAATATTCTTGACGATCTTGGCGGTCTTAATTATTTAGACAAAATCAAGGAATCAATTAAAGACGCAAAAAAAGAGATTATAATCGCGATTGAGAATCAGTGATAGGGCTGTCCTTGCCATAAATAGAAAAATATGCTATTATAATTCTGTAATATGTTAAAAATAACATACTTTAGAAATAAGTTATATGAATTTTATAGAATTTAAGGAAAAATTGGGAAGTTTTGCAGTTTTCCATTTGAAAGATATTAGAAAAATTGAAGCAAATTTTGATTTGCGCCGTTTAAACGAATGGCAAAAAAAGGGTTATCTAAAAATAGTTCGCAGAGAATACTATACCTTTTCCGATTTAGAAATAAACGAACAAACTCTGTTTTTGATTGCCAATAAAATTTATTCGCCGTCGTACATTTCGCTTGAAATGGCTTTTTCGTATTATAATTTAATACCAGAAACGGTTTATGGCATTACCTCAGCTACTTCTAATAAAACAAATAATTTTAAAACGGATTTTGGGGAATTTATTTATCGCCACATTAAGCCAGAATTGATGTTTGGCTATAAATTAGTTGAGTACAAAAATCATAATTTTAGAATTGCGGAGATTGAAAAGGCTGTTCTAGATTATTTTTATTTGAATTCACATTTAAAGACAGAAAATGATTTTATTGAAATGCGTTTTAATAGCGAAGAGTTTAAAACATTGGCAGACAGGAACAAGCTGAATAGATATTTAGAAACTTTCAATAATAAATCTCTGGAAAAAAGAGTGAAAAGATTTTTAAAATATATTAACTATGCTTAGCCTATCGCAAATAGAACAATATTACACGGAAAACTTGCGAGCTTTCAAAAAAAATGTTTTGAGGGAGTATTTGCAATATAAAATTTTAGAGATTATTTTTAATTCTAAGTATTCAAAAAATTTATCATTTTTAGGCGGAACGGCTTTGCGAATAATCTATGACAATACCCGTTTTTCCGAGGATCTTGATTTTGATAATTTTGATTTTAGTGAGAACGATTTTTCTTTGCTGACGAAAGAAATTAAAAACGGCCTTAAAAAGGAAGGCTGTGAGGCGGAAATACGCGATGTATTTAAAGGCGCTTATCGCTGTTATATTAAAATGCCGGGAATTCTGTTTAATAATAAAATTTCAGATTTAAAAGAGGAAAAAATTATGATTCAGGTAGATACTGTTCCAGGCAGTTTTAATTACAGTCCTGATAAAAAGATTCTGAATAAATTTGATGTTTTTACGCAAATCTCAGTGACTCCATTGGACATTCTATTATCACAGAAAATTTATGCCGCGTTTAATCGCAAAAGATATAAGGGTAGGGATTTTTTTGATATCATATTCTTGCTTTCAAAGACAAAGCCGAATTATGATTATTTGGAGAAAAATATGAATATAAAAAATAGCAAAGAGTTAAAAAGGGTGATGATTAGTTCTGCAGAAAAAATTAATTTCAAAGAACTTATGAAAGATGTTGAGCCTTTTTTATTCAACCCAAAAGATAGCAAAAAAATAGAATTATTTCAAGAATATATTAAACAAATTGAGTTTTAAGCGGCAGTATTTTATAGTAAAATAATAAAATGCAAAAAGAAAAATTAGAAAATTTAATAAAAGATTTTAGTTTGGAAAAATTAAGCGAATTTTTGTGGGACGCGAATTTTGAAAAAGATAAGCAAGATTTTTCTTTTTTAAATCCCGAAGATATTTTTGCAGTTGTTCAAAAACTAGGGGAAGTAAAAACAGATGATAATAAAAAGATTATTGTTGCCACTGCAAAAGTTCGAAACGATCTGTCTGAAAGAAGCAGCCGCAAGAAGCAGTATAGTCTGGGAAAAAAGATTTTGGACAATCATCTCAACTGCCAAGCTGGGATTTTTGTTTTTTACGACAAGCAGGGTTCTTTTCGTTTTTCTCTAATTTATCCAACTTATGAGGGGACAAAAAGAGTTTTAAATTCTTTTAAGAGGTATACTTATTTTGTTAGTAAAGAACAGACAAATAAAACTTTTTTGAGCCAGATTGGCGATGGCGATTTTTCAACGCTTGATAAAATAAAAGACGCGTTTAGTGTTGAGAAGGTGACGAAGGAGTTTTTTAAGGAGTATAAAAAGTTATTTGAAAAACTTAATAAGTATTTTAAAAAAGATAAAGCGTTTGCGATTTTTGCTTCAAACAACAAAATAAATATTGAAAATTTTTCTAAAAAATTGCTTGGACAAATTGTTTTTATTTATTTCTTACAGAAAAAAGGATGTTTGGGAGCAAAGAAAAATCAAAGAATAAGCGAAGGGGATGGAAAGTTTTTAAGAAATTTATTTAACAAATGCGTTAATGAAAAAAAGAATTTTTTTAATGATTGTTTAGAATATTTATTTTATGATTCTTTAAATAGAAAACCAGAAAAAGCAGGAAGTTTTTACAGAGATTATTTTGACTGTAAAATTCCTTTTTTAAATGGAGGATTATTTGAACCGTTAAATGATTATAATTGGAAAAACGAATTTTTAAATATTCCCAATGAAATTTTTTCAAATAGTTTTCAAAAAGATGGAGATGGAATTTTAGATGTTTTTGATTTGTATAATTTCACTGTTGATGAAAATTCGCTTAATGATCAAGAAGTGTCTATTGACCCGGAAATGTTGGGCAAAGTTTTTGAAAACCTGTTAAGCGAGAATTTGCGGAAAGGCAAAGGGACATATTACACCCCCCGAGAAATCGTCCATTATATGTGCCAAGAAAGTTTGACAAATTACATTTTGAATGTCGTAGGGGTTGACCTGTGTGTCAACCCAGAAAATGCGATAAAGTATAATTTTACTCCGCATTCAGGGCAGACACATAGGTCTGCCCCTACGACTGCGCCAACGCAAAAAGACATCGCCACACTCATCAAGCACAATGAAACAAAAGACAATTCACAAATTCCAAAATCCATTTCTAAAAACGCAAAATTGATAGACGAAAAACTTGCCTCAATAAAAGTCTGCGACCCCGCTTGCGGTTCGGGCGCTTTCCTTGTTGGTATGCTTCAGGAGATTATAAAAACCCGCCAAATTTTACAGCCGTTTATCAACAAGGAAACAAGCGAATATAATTTGAAAAAAGAAACGATCCAAAACTGTATTTACGGTGTTGACATTGATCCGGGCGCGATTGAAATCGCCAAGTTGCGTTTATGGCTTTCGCTTGTTGTTGATTATGACCTTGAAGGAATTGAGCCATTGCCGAATTTGGATTATAAAATTATGCAGGGGAATAGTTTGTTGGAGGAATTTGAGGGCGTAAAGTTTTGTGAAGATGAAAACGATTTATATAAACAATTAAATGAACTGAAAGAATATAAAGAGGAAATAAAAGTAAAGAGAAATAAAAATCAAAAAAAAGTTTTAGATTATTATAAGATTAATTATAAACAAGATAAACAACTTGAAAAAGAAACAATAAAATTATCGAAAGAAAATGAAAGTATTCAGAAAAACATAATTAAATTACAAAATCGTATTAATATTTTAGCTGATAACACAGAGAGAAAAACGCAAAAAGAAGAATTAAAAAATAAAAAATTAAAATATTTTTCTGAAAGCGATAGAGATAAAAAGGATAAATTAAAACAAGAGATCAATGATTTGATTGATTGGTTTGTAAAAAGTGTTTTAGAAAAAGAAAAAGAAAAAATTGTTGTATTGCGAAAAAACGAAAAAAAGAAGATAGAACAATTAAGAAGTCAAAAAGCTAAAGATGATTATTGGAAACAATGGAGTAGCGAGTTTTTGAAAGAAGGAAAAATCAATGAGTTGCTTGAAAAAATTCACGATCCAAAAACAGAAAAACCGTTTTTTTTATGGAGGCTGAATTTTATGGAGGTGTTTAAGGGCGGAGGGTTTGATGTTGTGATTGCGAATCCGCCATATATTAAAGAATATACAAATAAATCAGTTTTTGATGGCTTGAAAAATAATCCGTATTATCAAGGTAAAATGGATTTGTGGTATTTTTTTGGAGCAATGGGTTTAGACTTGCTGAAAGACGGCGGTATCGAAACTTATATTTCTCCCAATAATTGGACAACAAATGCTGGCGCTTCAAAATTTAGGAATAAGATACTTAATGATAGTGTAATTTTAACTTTTCTTGATTTTGGAAATTATAAGATTTTTGAAAGCGCTGGAATCCAGACAATGGTTTATGTATTAAAGAAAAATAGCGAGATTAAAAAATATTCTGTTAAATTCGGAAAACTTTTAAATGATAAGGTTGACGGAAAATCAATAGAAGAATTTATAAATTCAGATTTCAATATAAAAAATGACGAGTTTGTAAAATATAAGGTGGGTTTTAAAAGAGATAAATTTAAAAATAAAAATGTAATATTTTTAGATAATAGTTTAAGCGAAATATTTAAAAAAATAAAAGAGCAAGCAGATTTTTACTTAACAGAAAAAGAAGTTGCACAGGGAATGGTTTTTCCTCAGGATTGTTTAAATAAAAAGAACCAACAAATTTTAGGCAATTCTTATAAAATTGGTGATGGAATTTTTGTTTTATCTAACGCAGAAAAAAATAAGTTAAATTTAATAAAAAAAGAATTAGAACTAATAAAACCTTATTATACAACAAAACAAATTCATAAATGGCAAGGCGATTTAAAAAACAAGGAATGGATTATTTATACGGATTCAAAATTTAAAAATCCCAAAAATATAAAACCATATCCGAATATTAAAAAGCATTTGGATAAATTTCAAAAAGTTATAACTTCAAGCAATAAGCCGTATGGATTGCATAGGGCAAGGGATGAAAAATTTTTCAAAGACGAAAAAATAATAGTAGCAAGAAAATGCGCGGAACCTCAATTTTGTTATACTGATTTTGATTGCTATGTGTCAGCGACATTTTATGTAATAAAAACAGAACGAAGCAATTTAAAATATTTAACAGCTTTATTAAATTCAAAGTTGATAAAATTTTGGTTAAAAAATCAAGGCAAAATGCAGGGCGATAATTATCAGATTGATAAAGAACCATTATTAAATTTGCCGTTAAAAATTATTGACGCCAAACAACAAAAACCATTCATTAAATTAGTTGATCAAATTTTGGAAAAGAAAAAAGACAATCCAAAAGCGGATGTGGGGGAGTTGGAGAGGGAGATTGATGGGATGGTTTATGAGTTGTATGGGTTGAGTAAGGAGGAGATTGGGATTGTAGAGAAGTCGTCGTAGGGGTTGACCTATGTGTCAACCCAGAAAACGCGACAAAACATATTTTACCCCATATTCAGGGCAGATACATAGGTCTGCCCCTACGATTACGGTAAAATAATTTTAAAATTCAAATTATTAAATTAGTTAATCGGATTTTGGAAAAGAAAAAAGATAATCCAGAAGCGGATGTGGGGGAGTTGGAAAGGGAAATTGATGAGATGGTTTATGGGTTGTATAATTTAACAGAGGAGGAAATTAAAATAATAAAATCATCGTAGGGGTTGACCTATGTGTCAACCCAGAATATGCGATAAAACATATTTCATCCTGCATTCAGGGCAGACACACAGGTCTGCCCCTACGGGAACGGTAAAATAAAAATATGCCAAACAAAAATTACAATTCTAAAATTCATCATCGCCAATCAATCAGATTGAAAAATTATGATTATGTTTCGGATGGCGCGTATTTTTTAACAATTTGCGTACAAAATAAAGAACACAGATTCGGTGATATTATTGACGGAAAAATGATTTTAAATTCAGCAGGGGAAATGATAAAAAAATGGCTGCTGGAATTGAAAAATAAATTTGAAAATATTGAATTAGATGAATACATTATAATGCCGAACCATATCCATTTGATAATTTTTATCATTGTAGGGGTTGACCTGTGTGTCAACCCAAAATGTGCGACAAAACAGGATTTATCCCGCATTCAGGGCAGACACACAGGTCTGCCCCTACGACTACGACAACAAACCAACATCCCGCAAATTGTCCAATGGTTTAAAACAATGACAACAAATGAATATATTAGAAATGTGAAACAAAATAATTGGAAACGATTTGACCAGAAATTATGGCAACGAAATTATTATGATCGCATTATCCGTAATGAGAAAGAATTAGACAAAATCAGAAAATACATTTTTGAAAATCCGCCAAAATGGGAATTAGATAAAAATAATCCTGAGAATTTATTTATGTAAAAAATAAAATCGCTGTTGCTGTAGGGGCAGACCTATGTGTCTGCTCGGAATATGGGATAAATTTTGTTTTGCCGTGTATTCAGGGCAGATACGCAGGTCTGCCCCTACGACAAACAAACCCAAAACCATTTATTAAATTAGTTGATCAGATTATTGAAATTCAAAAACAAAATCCAAAAACAGATACAGGGGAGTTGGAAAAAAGATTGATGGGATGGTTTATGAGCTTTATAATTTAACGGAGGAAGAGATTGGGATTGTGGAGAAAATTAGCAAATAAGATAAAAAGCAATTTTTTTACAAAGGCTAAAATTTGCAAAAATGTCAGAAAGCATTTATACTAATTAAATAATAAATAATTTTAATTTTATAAGATAATTTACTATGGCAAAAAGAAGAACCGGTGTTGGCAAGAAGAGAAAGACGCATTCTCACAAAACCGTAAAACGGCTTGAGATCAAACGACTTATGCTTGAAGAAAAGGCTAACAAAAAAAAGCGTAAATAGAAATTATGATAAGTTTTTAAACAACCCACTTTTTTGTGAGTTGTTTTTTTTGTGAGGTTTGAGTGAGATTGGAAATTTAAATTTTAAAGTTAATAAAAAAGTATAATGATAAACAAAAATTCTTATAAATTTTGAAAGTACGAGAATCAGCAATAAAATAATATATATTCAATGAGATATAAAAAACCAATCACCGAAAAATTAAAAAACAACCGAGACTATGGAACCAACGAAATAACAGACATTACAAAACAGTTTTTGATGTTTCCCAAGAAAATAATATTTATGAATTTTCAAAACAAAGAGAACCGGTTATAAACTAGTTCTCGCGGTAGTTAAAGTAATTAATTTTAAAAAATAAAATAAAATAAAATAAAATAAATCTATAACAGCTATTTTGCTAGCACATATCTCATTCCTCCAACATTTCTAACTTTGCCTTTTATCTCCATAAGCGTTAATAAGCTGGAAAGGGCGGATGTGTTTATTTTGATAATCTTTGCCAGTTTATCAATTTGAATCGGTTCGTCAGCGGATAAATTTTCCAGAATAAGTTTTTCTTTTTCGTTGTCTGGGATTATTTCCCGTGCTTTTTTTATTTCTGCCACAGATTCCAAGTTCAGCTCTTCCAAAATATCTTCAGATCTGGTCACAGGTTTCGCTCCCAGCTTGATCAAATTATTCGTGCCGATGGAATTGTTTGAAAAAACACTTCCCGGAACTGCAAATACTTCACGATTTTGTTCCAGCGCAAATCTGGCAGTGATCAGCGCGCCTGATCTTTCAGATGCTTCAATAACCAGAATGCCCAGAGATAATCCGCTAATGATTCTGTTTCTGGTCGGGAAGTGCTGTTTTAACGGGGGAGTGCCGATCGGATATTCACTGATTATCGTTCCTCCGCTGGAAATAATATTCTCAGCTATTTGACAATTGCTTGATGGATAAATGCTTGCGGTATCAATTCCTCCTCCAAGAACAGCAATGGTTTTATTTTCTAGTTTTACACATTCATTGTGCGCGATAGTGTCAACGCCAAGCGCCATTCCGCTGACAATAGCCATTCCTGTTCCGGAAAGTTCGCTGGCAAGTTTGGATGCAACCTGTTTACCATAAATTGAGACTTTTCGCGATCCGACGATTGCAATAGCCAGATCGTCTTTTTCTATCTTCCCTTTGAAATATAAAACGGCTGGAGCGCTACATGTTTCTTTCAAAAGTTTTGGATATGAACTTTCGTCTATTGTTACCATTTTGATATTTTCTTTTTCAAGTTTTTCAAATTCTTGATCCACAAAAATATTTTTTTTGCTTTCCAGAATTTTTTCCACAATATCTTGCTCAATTCCCGCTTCGTAAAATTCAAATGCTCTGGCATTCCACGCGCTCTCCATTGATTCAAAATGATTGATCAATTTTCTAAATCTAACAGGTCCTATTTGTGGGATGAAATTAAAAGCGTTGTAATATTTTTTGTCGTTATCCATTTATTTTTTTTAATAAACTAAAAATAACTTACTGTTTTAAGGCTTTCTCACTTTTTCTGCCCCGTCGCAGTCTCTCAGAGCAAGCGTGCAATTTACCGGAGTTCTCTGCTAAGAGACTCCAGCGAGGCAAG
>CAZBCK010000001.1:30871-42354 GCA_964490635.1 uncultured Candidatus Saccharibacteria bacterium
AGAGCAAGCGTGCAATTTACCGGAGTTCTCTGCTAAGAGACTCCAGCGAGGCAAGAGCGAGAAAGTCCTACATTTAAAATACCATAAAAAAGATATGGAATCAACGGTTATTTACTATCTGAATATTCGTTGTGACAAATTTAAATTTTGGTGTATAATATAAATAGTTCTTTTCTGGTAAGAAAAGTAAAAAACGGAAAAGTAGAACTGTAAATAATAAAATTCTATGCTTGCAACAGAAGAAAGATTTAAAATAACCCCTGCTGTTTATTTGGTTTTGAAAAAGAACGGGAAAATGTTGTTGTCGCGTCGGTATAACACCGGGCACGAAGACGGAAATTATAGTTTAGTTGCCGGACATCTTGAGGGAAATGAATCGTTTCGGCAAGCGATGACCAGAGAAGCCAAAGAAGAGGCTGATATTATTTTGAATCCTGACGATCTAAAAGTTGTGCATATTACGCACAAAAGAAAAATGGCTGGCGATGACAGTGAAAGAATAGATATTTTTTTGACAACAGATAGATGGAAGGGAGAACCAAAAAATATAGAACCGGACAAATGCGATGATCTAAAATGGTTTTCAATAAATGATTTTCCGGAAAATATGGTTTCCTATGTCAGGCATGCTCTGAAACAGATTGAGGAAAATAGATTCTATAGTGAACTGAGATTTTAAATAAACAAAATAAGAATTAATTTATGAAACTTGTTTTTGACATTGAAACAATCGGGGAAGATTTTGACACTCTTGATGAAACGACTCAAGGGGTTTTGACGCACTGGATTAAGAAAGATTCGTCAAATGAAAAAGAATATCAAATAGCGTTGGAAGATCTTAAAAACGGTTTGGGATTTTCTCCGCTGACGGGCGAGATAGTTGCAATTGGTGTTTTGGATTGCGATGAAGATAAAGGAGCGGTTTATTATCAGTCGCCTGATAAAAAGGAAGAAGATTTTGAAGAAAAGGGGATTAAATTCAAAGCAATGACGGAAAAAGAAATGCTGGAAAGTTTTTGGAAAATCGCTGAGAAATATCAGGATTTTATTAGTTTCAACGGTCGCGCTTTTGATGTTCCTTTTATGGTGATTAGATCAGCCATTCACGGAATTAAGCCAAGTAAAAATCTAATGTCAAACAGATATTTAAACAGCCAGATATTTAATGCCAAGCACATTGACCTGCTTGATCAGCTGACTTTTTACGGAGCGGTTTATAGAAGAAAAGGCGGATTGCATCTTTGGTGCCGCGCCTTTGGAATAAAAAGCCCCAAAGCGGACGGAGTGACCGGTGATGATGTCGGAAAGCTTTTCAAAGAAAAAAAGTTTCTTGATATCGCAAAATATAATGTCGGCGATTTGCAGGCGACGAAAGCGCTTTATAAATATTGGGAGAAGTATGTGAAATAAATTGCTAAATTGTTGTATCGTTAAATTGTTAGCTTGTCATTCTGAACTTGTTTCAGAATCTGTCATTTATTACATCTAACCGAATCTATAAATCGCTAGACTTTTGAATGAGTTGAAAATGCAATAATTGTGCAAATAAAAGATAACTGTGTTTGTGTCGTAGACGAAAATATAATGAAAATAGTATAAATCAAAATGAAATGTACAAAAGATTTTGAAACAAGTTCAAAATGACATTAAATTTTAATTTAAAAATATGATTATCACAACAACGGACAAGATCCCGGGTAAAAATATTATTCAGACGCTTGGACTTGTCAAAGGAAATACTGCCAGAGCAAGAAATGTTGGCAGGGACATTTTTGCTTTTGCCAAAAATATTGTCGGAGGCGAAGTTATGGAATACACGAAACTGATTGCGGAATCAAGAGAACAGGCGATAGACAGAATGAAAGAAGAAGCGGAAAAAATGGGCGCGAATGCGATTGTTTGTCTCAGGTTTTCCAGCACGACTATTAGTGGCGGAGTTTCAGAGGTTCTGGTATATGGGACAGCGGTAAAAATTGAATAAACCAAATGAAGGTTTGTAAACAATAAAACTATGGAAGAAAGTATGCCATTTTTTGTAAAATTTATTTTGCTGATAGAAGCAGGGCTGTTTTTGTTTTTTATTTTTGCTCTCACTGTAAAAGTCCTTGAAAGAATAAAAGAAGCAAAAAAAGATAAATATAAAGATATTAAAAAATAGCAAAGAATTAAGATATTGATTAGGTCTTGATAAATTATTTTTTCTGTGCTAGTCTTTTTAACAGTTATGCAGATAACGGTTAATTTATTAATTTATTAATTTATGTCACAAGATAGTATGATTAAATTGCGCTGTAGTGAGTGCAAACAGATTAATTATCATTCAACAAAGAACAAGAAAACGATTAAAGAAAAAATTAAACTGAGAAAGCATTGTCCTTTTTGCAAAAAGCATACGGAACATACTGAGATGAAAGGGAAGTAATATTGGAAATTAATGAGAGTTTGCTTTGCATAATTTATTGTCATTGCGAGAAATGAAGTAGAACGATAATAAAACGAAATGCCGAAACAATCCCGTAACTACGCACAAAGAATTTAATTACGGGATTACTTCGTCGCCTTCTCGTGAATTACATTCATTCGGGTTTCTTGCAATGACAGTGAAGTTTATGTATTTTGTGATTTAAGAATTTATTTATATTAATTATTATGAATCTAATCCCAACAGTAATTGAAAAATCAAATTATGGCGAGAGGGCTTATGATATTTATTCACGTCTTTTGAAAGAGAGGATTGTCTTTTTGAGTGGTCCTGTCGATAATGATTTGGCGAATACGATTATTGCCCAGCTTTTATTTTTGGAAAAACAGGACGAAAAAGCTGATGTAATGCTTTATGTAAATTCTCCGGGCGGAGTGGTTACTTCCGCGCTGGCAATTTATGATACGATGAATTATGTGAAGTGTGATATCTCAACTGTCTGTATAGGAATGGCCGCTTCTGCCGCTTCGCTTTTATTATCAAGCGGCGCGAAAGGCAAAAGGCTAATTTTACCAAACGCGGAGGTTTTGATTCATCAGGTGATGGGTGGAGCGGAAGGACAAGCGAGTGATATTGATATTTCGGCAAAGCATATTTTGAAAGTGAAAGATCGTCTCAATAAAATTCTTGCTAAAAACACCAGCCAGCCGTTAGTAAAAATTGAAAAAGATTCCGACCGTGATTATTATATGAGCGCGGAGGAGGCAAAGAAGTATGGGATTGTGGATAAGATTGTGAAGTAGGAGTATTTAATAATACATCTTTTATTTTTTATAGATCGTTAATTTCAGCGGTCCGTTTTTTTATTTTCTATTTGCCGTTATTTGCAAAGTTTGGTAAGATTTAGATACTGATTAAATATTTTGTTTTGGAGCCCTGACGAAAGTCAGGCAGTGAAGCAGAGAATATTTTTTATTTTCTATTCTATGATATTTCTTTCTCACTTTCGTGAGGGCTCCAAAAATACGACAATTTAACAATATGACTACATCTCTCAAAACTTCAATTGAAAAACTTTTTAATATCGGTCCTGCTTATTTGAGTAAACTGCGCAAAGTCGGAATAAAAACAGTGGGGGATATGCTTTTTTATTTTCCATTTCGGTATGATGATTTTTCTGAAATGAAGAAAATAAGCGAAGTTGAACTTGGTGAAAAAGTCAGTATAATCGGAAAAATAGTTGATATTCAGAATATTAGGACATGGAAAAGGAAAATGAATATCACGGAAGCGTTGATAGAAGATGACTCGGGCGCGATCAAAGCAATTTGGTTCAATCAGCCATTTTTAATCCGCAATTTGAAAGTTGGTGCTAACGTGAGTTTGAGCGGGAAGATCGCTTATGCGCAGGAAGGTCTGCAACTTTCCAATCCCGCCTATGAGCTTCTGGGAAAAGGACAAGTTCTGCACACAGCACGATTAGTGCCTGTTTATCATGAAACGGAAGGACTTTCTTCAAAATGGCTACGAGCGCATATTAAGCCGATTTTGAAATTGGCAAACGAAGTGGAAGAGTATTTACCTTATGAAATTATAGAAAACCAAAGACTTTTCGGACTTACGGAAGCAATTAGACAGATTCATTTTCCGGCGAATGAAGACAAAGCGGAAATTGCCAAAAGACGGCTGGCATTTGACGAGTTGTTTTTAATCCAGCTTTATATGCTTCTCCAGAGAGAAAAGTGGAAAAAAAACAATGCTGTAATAATAAAATTTGACAAAAAACTTGAAAAAGAAATTAAAGATTTTATTGATAGTTTACCATTTAAACTTACGAACGCGCAAAAGATCTCTTCATGGAAAATTATAAAGAATTTTGAGAAGGGGATGCCGATGAATAGATTATTGGAAGGGGATGTTGGATCAGGAAAAACGCTTGTCGCTTTGATCGCGGCGCTTGTTGTCATAAGATCCGGTTACCAAGTCGCTTTAATGGCGCCGACAGAAATTTTGGCAAGGCAGCATTTTGAAGAGGCAATAAAGAGGTTTGGTGAAAAACACACCTCTAACCCCTCTCAAGAGGGGAATAAAAATAATCCTCCCTTAAGAGAGGTAATTCGCGAAGCGGATAGGGTGTGTAAAATTGCTCTTTTAACAGGCAGCGAGAATAAAATTTATGAAAATAAAAAAACAGAAAAAATAAGCAAAAAGAAATTATTGGAAAAAATAGAAAATGGGGAAATCAATTTTATAATCGGCACTCATTCTCTGATACAAGAAAAAGTTGTGTTTAAAAATTTGGTATTCTCAATAGTTGATGAACAGCACCGGTTTGGTATTGACCAGCGGGCAAAAATACAGAATGAAGTTTTAGGTATAAAAGACGGACTGAAAACAGTTCCACACCTTCTTTCTATGACAGCGACTCCAATCCCGCGAACTTTGGCATTGGCGGTTTATGGTGATCTGGATCTGTCACTTTTGGACGAAATGCCGAAAGGTCGTCAAAAAATCATTACAAAACTGGTAGCGCCGGCAAATCGTGAGTTGTCCTATAAGTTTATTTATGACCAGATAAAAAAAGGTCGGCAGGTTTTCGTGATTTGTCCTTTGATTGAAGAATCAGATGTTTTGGAAGTAAAGTCCGCGACACAGGAATATGAAAAACTTAAGAATGAAATATATTCTGATTTGAAAATAGGACTCTTGCACGGAAAGATGAAACCGAAAGAAAAGGAAGAAGTGATGCGGGAATTTTCCGATGGCAAAATTAATATTCTGGTTTCAACTTCTGTTATAGAGGTGGGGATTAACATTCCCAATGCGGCAGTGATGGTTATTGAAGGCGCGGATCGGTTTGGACTGGCTCAGCTCCATCAGTTCAGAGGACGAGTCGGTCGCGGTAAATATCAATCGTTTTGTTTTTTGTTTACGGATTCAAGCTCTGCGACAACCGCCAAACGCTTGAAGGCATTGATCACAAGTTCTAACGGATTTGAATTGGCGGAGCAGGATCTGAAAATAAGAGGACCGGGAGAATTGGTTGGTATCCGCCAGTCCGGACTTCCTGATCTTGCAATGGCGTCACTCACTGATTTTGAATTAATAAAAAATGCCCGCGCGGAGGCGGAAGCGTTGATTGAAGAAGATGCTAAATTGCTGAAATATCCAAAGTTGGCGGAGAAATTGAAAAGATTTACGAAGAAGGTGCATTTTGAATAGAGATAAGTTGCGTTATAATAAAAACAAGTAATAAATATACCACTCGTTAAAGATTTTTAGCGGTTGCGGAAATTGTACTGCAATCTTTTTTCTATATATGTTTGCAATGTAAATATTGCTTCACATACATTCCTGTTTTTCATAACATAATTTGCGTTCCGAATCATCTAGCCACGCCTTTATGACTTTATTAGGATTTTTTGCAAAATCAAAAATGGTAAATTCTTCAATTTCTTTTCCGCGCAAATCGCTGCAAACACCAAGATGTCCATCCGGAAATATTCTTAGGATCGGACAACCCTCAAATCCACTGCAAGTACAACTGTTACGACCGCTGCGACAGGCGTGTTCTTCTATCAATTCCAGATATTCCACAGGAACCCCGATTTTATAATCAGAGTCTTTCAACTCAATCAATTTTTTAACTAACTGAGTTAAACGAGACTGGTGTTCAGGACGAAGAACATATTGGCTGACTGTTTCTGTTGGCGGTCTGTAAATAAAAAAGGTTTTCACCGTTTTCATCAATCTACCTGTTGCATCTTCCAAAATAGGGTGTCTATCTAGTTCTTTAATTACCATTTTTATTCCTCCTCTAGTTTTCAAAGATCAAACTCCTTATCTTGAAGAATTATAATTCAAAATGAATAAAAAATCAAATTGCGTGGTGTCATTTTAAATGATTTGATGCGGGGGGGGGTTGAATTATGTTTGATTTTATGCTATAATTTAATTGTGTAAAGGGTGAAAAGTATCCTTTTTTTTATTTATGTAATATATGTTTTTATCTAAAGTTTTAAAAATTTCTGTTTATTTGTTTGCGATAGCACTGTCTTTTTTGGTGGTAGGTGTTAGCGTAGTCGCCGGAGTTATGAATTACTCTGGTATTTATTCCCTTGACGCGAAATTGCAAAACGCGAATGAAATAAATATTGATGATAATATAGAAATAACTTTTAATCAGCCGATTGTTTTCTTGAATTCTAAAAACATAATTATTACTCCTCGCGCTGATCTTAATTTTGATCTAACAAATGATGGCAGGTCTCTGATTATAAAACACAGTGAACCGTTTTTTTCGGAAAAAAAATATGCGCTTATGCTGAGAAATATAAGAGGAGCAAGCGGGATGCTTCTTAAAAACAAGAAATTTATTTTTTACACTCATTCCAGTCCGGACAGTGGTTTTAAAATTACAGACGATAATAAAAAATATCCGTTCACTCAACTTGGATTATCTAAAGATAAATATATGCCTCCCGAATCGTCAATTCCAAAAGACGGAATAGAAATAGAGCCAAAAATAAAAGAGGGAAAATATATAGATGTCAGTATTTCCAATCAAGTAATGACTCTCTTTGAGGATGGGATTGAAGACAATAGTTTTCTGGTTTCAACTGGAACACGCAGGATGCCAACTCCGCTTGGAACATTCAGCGTGAGAAGCAAAAGAATAAATGTTTGGTCTTCCTACGGGCTGTGGATGCCATACAGTATGAATTTTTACGGCGGTTATTTTATACACGAACTTCCTTATTGGCCGAACGGATATCGAGAAGGAGCCAATCATCTTGGAATACGAGTTTCGCACGGATGCATCCGGCTTGGTATCGGTCCGGCGGAATATGTCTATAATTGGTCAAAGGTTGGTACGCCGATCTATATCCATTGGTGAGATTAATGAAAATTCTATTATAATTCAAAAACAGTTTCCGAAAAACTGTTTTTTTATAGCTTATTCTTTTACTAAATCATTATAATCTTTCTCCTACAACACGAATTGCTTCCTCAATAGTTGTAACTCCGTCAAAAACTTTTTGAATAGCAGCTTCCTGCAATGTTTTCACTTCTTTTTTTTGCAAAGCATCACGCAATCCAGATGGGGATTCTTGACTGATGATATAATCTTTGATGTCTTTGTCAAAATAGGAAATTTCAAAGATTCCCACTTGCCCGGAATAGCCACTGCCGTGGCAATAGTCACATCCTCTTCCTTTTTGAAAATCACACTCCTTGTTTTTATCTCCCAAAAATTTCTTTTCATAATCAGTTAATTGATAAGGAGTTTTGCAACGATCGCAAATTTTTCTCATCAGTCTTGAAGAAACTATTCCTGTCAGTGCTTGCGCTACCACTGAACGTGGTATTCTCATTTCAATGAAACGCGTAACGAGAGCCGGCACATCCAGAGTATGAAATGTTGAAAATACCAAAATCCCCGTAAGTGATGCCTGAACTGCCATTTGAGCTGTTTCGGAATCACGAATCTCTCCAACCATGATTACGTCAGGATCTTGACGGAGAATAGCTCTCAAGCCCTTTGAAAATCCAAGACCTATTTTTTCGTTAATTTGCGATTGGCGGATATTCGGCAACTGAAACTCAATCGGATCTTCAAGTGTTATGATATTATTTCCTTTATTATTAATCTTGCTAAGAATTGAATATAACAGTGTCGTCTTTCCGGAACCGCACGGACCTGTAATAAGAACCATGCCATAAGGATTATTTATCAATTTGTTCATCGTTTCCAGCTGGTCTTTATAAAATCCCAATGTTTCAAGTTCAATTAGAATATCTTCTCTGTCAAGAATACGAAGAACTATGGTTTCTCCGTATGATGTTTGGAATGTGGAAACTCTTATATTATAGACTTTATTGTTGTGAACAAATTCAAAATGTCCATCTTGAGGAAGTTGGTGTTCTGTAATATTTATTTCCGATAACACTTTTATTCTTGAAGCTATCATATTCTGAGAATCTTTCGGCAAACTCTCAGCTTTATACAGAACCCCGTCTATCCTGAAGCGAACACCAATATTATTACGTTCCGGTTCAAAATGCACATCGCTTGCTTTGTTGTCTATGGCATTGTGCAGGATAATGTCTATTGCTTCTTTTATTTCCATAATTTTATTTTAATTTATGATTTCTAATATGAATATTTCTATTTATATTATATACCAGAATTTAGATTTATCATAATTAATATGGTTTTTTAGGATAGAATTTAAACAATGCTCTGGTTGATTTCAGGGTAATTTTGTGATAGGGTGGAGGTAGTTCAAGCGAAAAATAAAAATGATTATATCCCAAATCCCAATCGCAAAAAATCAAGCATTCAAAAAGCGCACATCTTTGGCGCGGAGTATTTTAAACTCAAATATATGAAAGAAGCTTATTTGTATAAAAAACTAAACAGCAAAAAAGTTCAATGTCGCGCTTGCGCTCATTATTGCGTTTTGGCTCCGGGAAAAAGGGGGATTTGCGGAGTGAGGGAAAATATTGGCGGGAAATTGTATGCCTTGAACTATGGAAAAGTAATTGCCGTTAGCGTTGACCCGATTGAGAAGAAACCGTTCTTCCATTTTTTACTGGGGAGCCATTCTTTGTCAATTGCCACTGTCGGCTGCAATTTCTGCTGCAAAAATTGCCAGAACTGGGACATCTCCCAGGGACCAAAACCTGACAAACCGGTCCGGGGTGAGAATTTGTCGCCGGAAGAAGTTGTTCAAATGGCTTTGGAAAATAATTTGCCGAGCATTTCTTATACTTATGTGGAGCCAACGATCTTTTTGGAATACGCTTTGGATATAATGAAACTGGCAAAGAAAGCCGGATTGAAAAATAATTTTATTTCCAACGGTTTTATGTCAAAGGAATCGGCAAAATTAATCATTCCTTATCTTGATGCTAACAGTATTGATATTAAAGGTTTTTCCGATGAATTTTATAGGGAGAATTGCGGAGGAAGATTGAAGCCGGTTTTGGAAACTGCTCAGCTGATGAAAGAGTCGGGAGTTTGGGTTGAGATCACAACTTTGGCGATTCCAACCTTGAGCGATTCGGAAGAAATGTTTAAAAAGATCTCCGAATTTATCTATAAGGAATTAGGTTCGGAAACTCCTTGGCATATTTCCCGATTTTCCGGCGCCATTTCCTGGAAACTTCAAAATTTACCCGATACCCCGATTGAAACTTTACAAAAAGCTTGGCAGATTGGTGAAGAAGCCGGCTTAAAATATATTTACATCGGCAATGTTCCCGATCTTTCTTCGGAGGATACTTTTTGTCCCCAATGCGGAACATTGGTGATCAAGCGGACAAATTATATTATCCGCCGCCACGACATAGCCGGCAAATGTCCAAAATGCGGCGAAGATCTAAATTTAATCTTAAACCCTTAACTTAAAAATAATGTCTATTGTTTTTGCTTCAATCTCTCCTCATCCGCCGATAATTTTGCCTTCTGTCGGGTCGTCTGAAGACCGGGCTCTGGTCAAAGATACAATTTCGGCTTTGGAAAGATCGGAGAAAAGAATAAAAGAAAAAAGTCCGGAGAAAATTATAATTTCCGCCCCTCATCCGGATTGGGGGTTTGAAGTGCCGTTGCATTTTTTGAATGCGAGATTGCAATTCAAAATTCAAAATTATCAAAGCCCTACCGATATTGTCATTGAAGAGCCAGATGATTTTGTGGCCCATTCTTTCTTAACCACTTTTGATTCTCCTGAGCAACATTTTGAGTGGGGTAGGGAGGATTATTTAAAAATTAAAAATTCAGAACTAAAGATCGCGCTTATTGCCAGCGGAGATCTATCGCATTGTTTGAAAAAAGAAGGACCTTATGGATTTCACCCCGACGGTCCGAAATTTGACCGGGCTCTGATTGAAGCTTTGGAAAAAAAAGATATTGAAACGATTTTGAGGCTGGACGATCTATATCCCAAAGCCAGTGAATGTGGCTTGCGTTCTTTTTGTTTTATGCTTGGAATTCTTGAGGAGGCGGGGATCAACTGGCAAATTGAAATTCTTTCCTACGAAGGACCTTTCGGTGTAGGATATTTGGTGGCGGATTTTAAGTTATGAGAAAATCATTATTAATAATCTTAAATTACGAAACTCAATATTTCACTGTCATTGCGAGAAATGGAGTGGAGCGATAGCGGAACGGAATGCCGAAGCAATCTCGTAGCTACGCGCGAAGAGTTTAATTACAGGATTGTGGAGTTTATCCCGTACTTGATACGGGATCGCCTTCTCGTTTACTGTGTTCACTCGGGCTTCTCGCAATGACAGTGAAGTTTGCGTGTTTTATAACTCTATATCAATAATATTATCAAAAATATGAACCTTCCCGAATTAGCCAAACGGGCAACCGAAAATTATGTCAGGGAAAGAGAAATTATCTCTCTGCCTGGGAATCTTCCAAAAGAGTTTCTGGAGAAAAAGGCGGGCGCTTTTGTGACGATTGAGAAAAGTGAAGACTCAGAAGGTTTATTTCACAGTCAAGAAAAGCTTTCCTTGCGGGGTTGTATCGGCACTTATCTGCCAACTCGCAAAAATATTGCCGAGGAGATCATTTTCAATTCTATTGCTGCCGCCACTGAAGATTATCGTTTCGGACCGATCAGAGAAGAAGAATTATCTTGTTTGCGCTACACGGTTTATATTTTGAACGAGCCGGAATTGGTTGAGGATATAAAATCATTGGACCCGAAAAAATATGGCATAATTATTAAAACGATTCCCATTGTTTCTCCTGATAAAACGGATGTTGTTTTTGACGGTCATCATACATCTAAATCCGGACTTCTGCTTCCCGATCTGGAAGGCGTGGATACGGTTGAAAAACAAATCTCAATTACTTGCCAAAAGGGAGGAATTGATCCGGTCTGGGAAAAGTTTTCAATTTATAGATTCACGGTTGAAAAGTATCAATAGAAAAGTTCTAGCCAGAAAACTTGAGCGAATGTATTGAAAATATAAAATACTATGATGCTATGTAGCATCATAGTATTTTATTATTATTTGGCGGTTCTTACTGAATAAGTTCACT
>CAZBCK010000002.1:0-11905 GCA_964490635.1 uncultured Candidatus Saccharibacteria bacterium
ATTATAGATTATTATAGATTATTCTCATATTTTGCCCCCCCTGTCTTTTATAGAGTTTTTTTGCTATAATAATTAAAAGAATCAGGAACACTTGAATTGGCAAAGCGTTATAAAAAAAATATGTAAAAATAAATGATAGCAAATAAGGAAAAAATAAAAAATATTGCAGCTAATGTCAAAGTTCATCCAATTCACATAAAGGTTTTTATGTCGAATTTTAGGAATGTTAAAATTGAAAATATTGAAGATGATTATAAAAAATATGTAGATGAAAATCCAAGACCGTTTGTAAAGTGGGTTGGAGGGAAAAGACAATTACTTCAACAATTTAGAGAGATGGATTTATATCCGCCAGATAGATTTAATCCAAAGACTGCTACCTATTTTGAACCTTTTGTCGGAGGTGGCGCAATGTTTTTTGATTTACTACCTAAAAAAGCTTTTTTGTCAGACATGAATTCGGAATTAGTGACGACTTATAATGTTATTAAAAAAAATGTCGAAGAATTAATTAAAAAACTTCAAAAGCATAAAATCAAAAATAATAAAGAATATTTTTTGAAAATTCGCGCGCAGAATATCAAAAATCTTTCCGATATAAGTATCGCTGCCAGATTTATTTATCTTAATAGAACATGTTTCAATGGGATGTATAGAGTGAATAGAAGCGGGCAGTTTAATGTGCCATTTGCAGATAATAAAAATCCTCTTATTTGCGACAAGGATAACTTAAGAAAAATATATAAAGCGTTAAAAAAGACTAAAATTTTACATCAGGATTATAAAAAGGTTTTACGAAAAGCAAAGAAGGGGGATTTTGTATATTTTGATCCTCCGTATTATCCCGTGAATAAAACTTCAAGTTTTACAAGTTATACTAAAGAAGGGTTTTTGGAAAAAGAACAGGAGGAATTACGAGATGTTTTTGTGGAGCTTCATAAAAGAGGATGTTTCGTTATGCTTTCAAATTCTGATACTCCTTTTATAAATAAATTGTATTTTGGTTTGAGCAAGAAAATAAAAATTTATAAAGTTTATGCCGGAAGAATGATAAATTCAGATGCGACGAAGAGGGGAAAAATTAAGGAGGTTGTTGTTATTAATTACTAGATGAATGAATTATGACAAAAAATGAATTAATAGAGTTTATGTCTTTTAATAGAAAAACCGTAAAACCTATAGAAGTTTTTTTAGTTAATGGAAGTTTTATTTTGGGAGTGTATAGTGGTTCTTTGAGTAAGTACGATATTTTAATAAAATATCGTCAAAAAAATGGTGATTCTTGGTCTAGAATTAGGACACCTAAACATATACATTGGGCTGTTGATATTTTAATAAAGATGAATTTGAAAAATAAAAAAACAAAAGAATTTCTTGATTTTTTAATAGAAGTTTGGGGAAATGTTAAACCAATTAAAAGTGCAAAAGAAAGAATGGAATATTTGAAAATAGAAAATTTACTCAAAGAAAATAAAAATAAAATTAAAAAATATGAGGAATTAAGTCAACATGGCGAATACAGTATTAATTTTCTTATTTTGTTGGCTAGGTTATTGATGATTCAGGAAAAAACCAATTTGGAAACTGCTTATATGTTTAAAAATCTGCTGAATGCGCTAAAGGATGGTGGAGATATTTTTAGAATAGTTTCAACAGCAACCCATAATCGTAGATAGATATAGAAAATTTTAATTTATGCAAAAAAACTTCCAAAATTTTATAGAAACATTAAAAAACTCAATTAAAACTTGGGATTATTTTGTTAATTGGGAAAAAGTTTTTGCGAACAGTTCTGAGTTGGAAATAATATTAAACAAACTTAATTATCTCCTTGGTAAGGAAGATTTGAAATCAGAATTTAAAAGATTATACGAAAGTAATCCAGATATTGTAAAAGCTTTTCCTGTTTTATTAGCGGTAAGAGAAAAACAATTAGAAATTTTTAATTTAGCTGATAGCAGTTCTGAATTTTTTGATTTTAGTACTGATAAAAAAGAGGGCAATGATTTTGAGAGATATTATATTTTTCTTGAAAAGACAGGATTAATAAATCTTTTTAAAAAAGATGGAATTAAAAATTTAGTTGATTATGTAATTGGTGTTGAAGTTGGACTGGATAGTAATGGCAGGAAAAATCGTGGCGGATCACTTATGGAGAAAATAACCGAATCTCATATTAGTGAATTATGTGCAGAAAATGGATTTGAATATTTACCTCAAGCAAGATCAACTGAGATTAAATCTAAATGGGGAGTGGAGGTGAAAGTTGATAAATCAGAAAGGAGTTTTGATTTTGCTATATATAATCCCAATAACAAAAAGATTAAATTGATTGAAGTTAATTTTTATAATGGAGGAGGATCAAAACTGAAAGCTGTTTGTGGCGAGTTTAAGGATCTTTATAGAGAATTAAAAAATCAAAACATAGATTTTATTTGGATTACAGATGGTTTGGGATGGAATACTACAAAAAGACCACTTGAAGAAACTTATAATAACAACGATTATGTATTTAATTTACAAATGATCGAACAAGGAATTCTAAATAAATTAATTTGGTGATAATGTAGCTGTGGATAACTGTTAACTAATTAGTTGACAGTTGTTTAAGAAATTTGTTATAATGATTATGTTAGAAGAAGAGATTAAAAAAAGAATGCTTGAAAAAAAAATTACTGCTGTTGATATTTATCGACCACTAAAAATCAATAGAGTAAATTTTTATAAAGCAATCAAAACTTCTAATTTAAAAAACAAGTCTTTGAAAAAGATTTTAAATTTTCTAGGACTTGAAATAAAAATTAATCTTTATAACAAAAACAATGAAAACAAAAAGTAAAATTTATTCAGAAGTTTATTTTATAGACAGTCCTGAATATCTAACAAATAAACAATGGGATAATCTGTTAGTGGCAGGGAAGAAAAATTGGAATCATTATTTTTTACCATTTAAAACGAAACAAGGATACGAAGTAATTGAAAATGTTGAATTAGTTAAATTCAATACAGAAGATGATATGTTCGAATATATTAAAAATCTTAATCCAGCTTCTTTCTTAAATTTTTCTCTTGAACATAAAAGCCCTTGTGTTTTGAAATTAATCTAACAAATGAAATATTTTTAAATTAAATATCATAGCAACATAAAATGAAATCTAATTTAAAACTACATCCTGAAAATTTTGAAATGGAGTGTTCAACTGTTTGGTCATTTCCAAGGCGGGGAAATTGGGCGACACATAAATCTGATTGGCGGGGAAATTGGGCGCCGGAAGTGGTAAGAAATTTAATTTTGCGTTATTCAAAAGAAAGAGATCACATACTTGATTGTATGATCGGCGGAGGAACGACGGCGATAGAAGCAAAAATATTGAACCGTCATATTACCTGTATTGATGTTAACAAAGAAGCATTAAAGAGAACAAAAAAGTCGTTGGAGTTTAAGGTAGAAAATAATGCTAAGCAAAGAATAAAAAAATGTGATGCTCGAAATATGACTTTTATTAAAAATGAAGAAATAGATTTTATTCTGACCCATCCTCCGTATGCAGATATAATAAAATATAGCGAAGGTAAAAATAAAAAAGACTTGTCTGGAATTCATGATATTGATGAATTCTGTGATGAAATTGAGAAAGTTGCCAAAGAATTATTTCGAGTGCTAAAACTGGGAAAATATTGTGCAATTTTGATGGGTGATACGAGAAGAAAAAAAATGTACCAGCCGTTAGCATATAAAGTTATGGAGCGTTTTTTGAAACAAGGATTTGAGCTTAGAGAAGATATTATCAAGAAACAGCATAATTGCAAAGCAACTGGGTTTTGGGTAAATAAATCAAAAGATTATAATTTTCTTTTGATTATGCATGAACATTTGTTTGTTTTTCAGAAAAATAAAAAGGAGTTTGCTTGATAATCATTTTCGTTTCAATTAAGCTTTAATTTTCACGCAAAAACTAGCTTGTAACCAGTTTCAAAAATTTAGAAAACACAAAAAACTTTTCCATTTCTCAAAACAAAAAGAAACGGATTGCGAATTTGTTAAGTTCCAACATCCTCCCACAGCCCGAACAAATATATAAAAAAACATTAGCTCCATTCTCTCAAATAATAAAGAGTTCCAGTCTCCAAAGAATCTCCTTTGGAGATTTTTTGGAGACTGGAACTCTGGGCATTTTACACCGCCGTATTTTATCCAGACCTCTTCGCTCTAACCCTTTCATTGTCAGTTAAATATTTTTTTCTTAAGCGAATGTTTTGGGGAGTTACTTCCAGATACTCATCTTCTCTCATAATGCTCATCCCCCGCTCAAGAGTTATTTTCACCGGCGGTGTCAGGCAAATGGCCTCATCAGCTCCGGAAGAACGCATATTTGTCAACTGTTTCCCTTTTATCGGATTTACCGCCAAGTCATTGCCTTTAAAAACATTGCCGATGACCATCCCTTCATAAACCTCGGTAGTAGCTCCAATATACAGCTCGCCTCTGTCTTGCAAATTGAAAAGTGAAAATCCAAGAGCTTTGCCGGCAATCATAGAAACCATTGATCCGACTTTATGTTTTTCAATATTGCCGACATACGGTTTAAATCCGATGACTCTCGTATATAATATTCCTTCGCCGCGAGTGTCAACAACAAATTCATTTTTATAACCGAGCAAACCGCGCGTCGGTATCTCAAAAATAATCTTCACATTATTCCGCTCTGATTTCATTTCTATCAAATTACCACGGCGTTTGGAAAGTTTTTTAATTACCGCTCCTGATGTCTCTTCCGGCACATTTATGGTCACCTCTTCAAACGGTTCTTGCTTAACACCGTCTTTCTCTTTTATGATTACATGCGGTTGTGAAATTTGAAGTTCATATCCTTCACGGCGCATATTTTCCAGAAGTATCGCAACATGCATCTCCCCGCGACCATAGACTTTGTAATGATCAGTTGACGAAAAATCAACTTTTAAACCAACATTGACTTCCAGCTCTTTCTCCAGCCTTTCTTTTATCTGCCTATTGGTTACAAACTTTCCCTCCCGCCCCGCGAAAGGAGAATTATTAACAAGAAAATCCAAAGAGATTGTCGGCTCATCAATATCAATACCCGGCAAAATGCTCTGTCCGACATTCTCGCAAATTGTTTCTCCAATATAAATATCGGGCAGACCGGCGACCATTACAATATCACCGGCATTTGCTTCTTTAACCTCTTTTCTATTCAAACCTTCAAAAGTGAACAGCTTTATAATTTTTCCTTCCCTTGTTTCATTTTGAGTATTCTTAATAATCACCTTTGATCCATCTTGGATCTTACCCTCATAAATTCTGCCAATAGCCAAACGACCCAAGAAATTATCATAAGCAAGATTAAACGGCTGAATAAGCATTGGTTTACTATTTTCTTCCTCGCTAGAAGCTACCGGAACCAGTTTCAAGATAGTGTCTAAAAGCGGAGTTAGATCTTTTGAGTCTTCTTCCAGCTCCATTTTCGCAATGCCATCGCGGGCGATCGCATAAACAGTTGTAAAATCAAGCTGTTCATCACTTGCTCCCAAATCAAGAAATAATTCAAAAACCATTTCCTGCACAACATCAGGTCTGGCAGCAGGTTTATCTATTTTATTAATTACCACGATGGGTTTCAATCCCAATTCAAGAGATTTTTTCAGAACAAATTTTGTCTGCGGCATCGGTCCTTCCTGAGCGTCCACTACCAAAAGCACCGAGTCAATTGAACGCAGAACTCGTTCCACTTCCGAACCAAAATCCGCGTGTCCAGGAGTATCAACAATGTTTATTTTTGTATCTTTGTAATAAACAGAAGTGTTTTTGGAATAGATTGTAATCCCGCGTTCCTGCTCCAACGCATTGCTGTCCATACTAATTCCTTCATCAGCCATACCCGTCTGACGCATCAGCGCGTCAGTCAGAGTTGTTTTGCCATGATCAACATGAGCAATAATTGCGATGTTTCTAATTTCCATTTTTCGTAAAATTAAGAGTTTAAACAAAAATAACATCCTCAAGTTCACTCAGATTTATGCCAGATCGGTTTGAAAAAAATTGAAAGATATTGTTATATATTGAGAGTTTTTTCAAGCCAAGATGGCGTGAAGCTGAAATGAAATTGTGGAAGTTATTTTTGTTTGAGCCCCAAAACCGCTCTTCGTGAAAGCGGATATTTATTAATAATAAATAATGCTTAGTGTTTAATGCTTATTATTAATAACATAAAATAAGTAAGATGTCAATTATTTATTTGACAATTTATCATAATGGTCTATAATTTTATACTGTAAGTTTCTTAGTAGATTTTTTCTCGATAATTTAAATATTAGAAAGTGGAATCAAGTTAAGAAGGTCGTCTTACAAATTCGTCTCATAGTAGACGGCTAAATAAATAATTAGAGATCGTAAAGAAATATATGACAAACAAATTATATGTAGGCAGTTTATCCTACAACACTACCGAAGATGGTTTAAAAACCGCTTTTGAACAGGCTGGAACAGTTCAGTCAGCGGTTGTCATCATTGACAAAATGTCCAACCGATCAAAAGGTTTTGGTTTTGTGGAAATGTCTACGGAAGAAGAAGCAAAAAAGGCTATTGATATGTTCAATGGGAAAGAACTGGACGGAAGAACTATCATAGTTAATGAAGCTCGTCCAATGAAAGAACAGTCTCCTCAGGGAGGCGGTTATGGCAATAGAGGTAATGGCGGAGATCGTTACTAGTTATTAGACAATAACCAAAAAACAAAAGCGGCTCAAAGCCGTTTTTGTTTTTTTGTAACATGGCAAATATATAGCATAATAAAATTTAAAACATCCTTTTTGTTGGCAAATTCTTTTAATCTTGTATAATGGAAATAGATTGCTAGATCGTCAGGTTATTATGCGTGACATAATTATTACACAGGCTCTGCCGATCTTCTCATTATTCCTCTCTTGAGAGGGGCAATTCGCGAAGCGGATGGGGTGTGTTATAAATAAAGGAATACAACACACCCCATCCCTGACGGGATTGCCCCTCTCAAGAGAGGAATAATCAGCAACCCCCGCATAACAATATAACAATGATCCTATACAACACCTACACAAACAAAATAGAAAGATTCAAACCGGTTAAAAAAAACAAAGTTAGAATGTATAGCTGCGGACCGACTGTTTATGATTTTGTCCATATTGGAAATTTCAGAACTTTTTTGATGGCTGATTTTTTGCGCCGCGCCTTTGAATATTCAGGTTATCAGGTAAAGCATATTAAAAACATCACCGATGTTGGGCACTTAACCCAGGACGATATAGAAGCCGGGGAAGACAAAATGATCAAAGCGGCAAAAAGAGAAAAGAAAAATCCTTATGACATTGCCAGATTTTACGAAAAAGCATTTCATCAAGATGAAAACAAGTTAAATATTCTGCCCGCGCGCGAATTTCCAAGAGCGACGGAATATATAAAGGAAATGATCGCAATGATTGAAAAGCTTATTGCCGATGGTTATGCCTATGAAATCAACGGATCGGTTTTTTATGACATTGAAAAATTCAAAGATTATGGAAAACTATCGGGAAATACTTTGGAGAATTTGAAAGTCGGAGCGCGACTGGAAAAACATCCTGACAAAAAAAACCACTATGATTTCGCGCTGTGGCTTAAAGCCGACCCATCTCATATTATGCAATGGGATTCTCCCTGGAGCCGCGGCTATCCCGGCTGGCATATAGAATGCTCCGCGATGAGCATAAAAAATCTGGGAGAAACATTGGATATTCACACCGGAGGAGAAGACAACACATTTCCCCATCACGAGGATGAGATCGCGCAATCGGAAGGCGCGACTGGGAAAAAATTTGTGAACTATTGGGTTCACGGGCGACACTTACTTGTTGATGGTAAAAAAATGTCAAAATCAAAAGGCAACTTTTATGTCTTGGCAGATATTAAAAAAAGAGGGTTCAATCCCCTTTCATTCAGATACCTATGCCTCACAACACACTATCAGTCCCAACTTAATTTTACCTGGAAAAGTCTGGAGGCCAGTGAAAATGCTTTGAATAAATTGTATGATTTTATGACAATTCTCCCCCCTGATAAGGGGGGGTTAAGGGAGGTTAATTCACCCCTCACCCCGACCATCTCCTATAAGGAGAGGGAGTTGAATTCCCCTCTTGAGAGGAGCAAGGGACATGTTTACGAAGAAAAATTCCGGAAAGCACTGGAGAACAATCTTGATACGCCAAAAGCGTTGGCAACGGTTTGGGAAATGATTAAATCGAAAGAACTAAATTATGACGATAAAAAAACAAGTTTACTGAAATTTGATCAAGTTCTGGGATTGGGTCTGGATAAAGTTAGAAAAGAGAAAACTAAAATGCCTGAAAAAATAAAAGAGTTGATCAAACAAAGAGAGGAAGCGAGAAAAAATAAAAACTGGCAAAAAGCGGACGAATTGAGAGACAAAATAAAAAAAGAGGGCTATGCCATTCAAGACACGCCCGTTTAGATAAATTCTACTTTTTCCAAATTGAATGTAATATAAGCATTAGTATTACAAACATGAAAGATTGTATGATTATTATCTGGCACATCCCTCCATCTCCAAACAATATCACTCCTCTCCAAAACCTTTCCGGCGAAAGAAAGGAATAAACAAAACAAATTTCCGCGGGAGACAAAAGCACTACTACGGCTATCAGTGATCGTTTTATCTTTATTTTGGTTTCTACCATTTCTATACCTCCAATGTTGTTGATTGCACTGTATCAAAAATATATATTTTGTCAATGTCAGAATTCTGTCATTCTTTCAGATCAACCTCTGTAAATAATCTGATACGCTATTCCCAAAATAAAAACGAACATCATCAAAGCAGAAACAATTTTTGGAACATTTATTTCATAGGCCGGTTTTAAATCTCCGGTTTTTTTTGCTTTGTAAAATATGATGATGATAAAAATTCCAACAAAACCGCCGGCAACACCTCCCGTAAAATTTATTATGGCAATAAAATCGCGAAATCCTAGAATAAAAATCAGGGCGGGAACAAAACAAGCCAGCGCCCACGATTTGTTTTTGCTAAGATGAAAATCATACCAAAATATTTCTTTAAGATTTATGCCTATTATCAGATAGGAAGTTGCCACGGCAAAAAGACCAAAGATCAGCCCGAGAGTCACTATGCCATTTCCCATAAATTGACTCAGACCGGAAAATGTTTCTTCTGAAGTATCAGGTCCGGTAATTCCAACTACTACCGCCATAAACAAAGCATAGATAATCACTATTGCGATACCGCTTGTAATAATTGCGCTTTTAATTTTTCTTTGGCGTTTCTTCATTATATGCTCAAGTTCAGGAACAGCCGAAATAAAACTCAATGAAAAAAGTATTACTCCAAAGGGCAGAAAGAACTGGGAAGGATTATAAGAAAGCAAATTATTCACATCAACAAAAACAATTCCTTTCGCGAAAATTCCTGACATTGCTATCAGAATGAACGCTACCATCAACAATTCTATGATGCTCACAAACTTCAGATTAATATAGATTCCGATAGAGATAAACGCGAATATTATCAAACCATAGATAAATTCGCTCCCCCCGAAATAACCTGAGAGCAAAGTATTTAGAAACACTCCTCCGATAATTATGTAAGCCAAAACATTCGCATATAAAGAAAAAAGTGTTATCAGTGTCGCTGCTCTTTTCCCGTTCTTCCCGATATATTTTTCGCAATAGCCAACAAGCCGCCCTTTATCAGTTGTTCTGAGAGTTACCTCTCCATACATCAGCCCCAATAAGATCATTATCGCGCCTAAGATCACAAGAAGAATCAGAGCGGGAATAAATCCTGCTTTAGAGGTAACATAAGGCAATCCAAAAACACCTGCGCCTACCGCGGTACCGATAAGAGTTGAAACAGCATAGATATGGTTTTTGTTCAGCATAATTTATTTCTATTTTTAATTATCTCGTAGAGACAGCGATTTATCGGAGTGTTTTGAATTATCACATGTGTGTCGCGTAGAGACGAGGCATTGCCTCGTCTCTACGGCAACAATTGAAATTATTTATTCCAATAATGCCGTGGATATGGTTTGGCATTATAATAAATTCATTCAATTCCACAAACGGAAAATGTTTGGGAATTTCCTGCCAATATTTTTTAGCGATTTTTCCAATTTCTGATAAATTCATTTTCCCGTCTGTTATATTTCCAAAAAACGGTTCCATATTTTTTGTGCAGATGGTTACAAAATACCAGCCATCATTAGTATAATCCCAATCCAATTTCCGCGCTGATTTTATGCGATATCTATTTTTGAATTTATTTTCCGTTTCCATAAATGAATTATACCACATTTTCACAAATGTTCGTAGAGACGAGGCAATGCCTCGTCTCAGGCATTGCCTCGTCTCTACGGCGATACGGCAATGCAGCAACATATTTCCCCATACAAAAACACCCCCGATTTCTCGGGATGTTTTTTGGGTTTGGGGAAATAACCTTTATCGCTATTTCCGAACAGCCGATTTTTTGGAGAGGTTGGGAAAGTATTAGGCTATCTTACTTTTTCAGCAACTAAAAAGCTTTCAAGATAAGTTTTCTCTTTTTCAAATTCATTTAAATTAACATTCATTATTTCTATTCTGGCAATATTTCCGTCTTTGTCGTAATCTACAACTACATTTTTTTGCGCGTCAGAATCAACGCTTTTTTTGTTGCTAACTTTTATGGTTAGTATTCCCGTTTCTTGATCGTAATTTATTTTTGGCATAATTTTTAATAATATTTGCTTATTTTTGATGTGTCTATAATAGTGATTATTCTTATAACTCTTTTTTCTTTTTCGCAAACTATCATTAATAAATGATCTGTTTTTAGTTTTTCGTTATAATAAATTTTCTTGATTAAAAATCTTTTATTATTTTGAGATGATCTATCTATTTTATCAGGATAATAAATTGCGTCCTTTAACTCTTTTTTGCTTATCGCTCTTTCCTCCGCGCGTTCTAGAGAATGCTTTGTAAAAACAATTTTCATTTGTAAAAATTAAATTTTTTACTTCTGCCTTTATTATACAAAATCAAAAGATAATGTCAACACGAATTCAAAAACACCCCGATTTCTCGGGGTGTTTTTTGGGTTTGGGGAAATAATTGTACAGACGGCGATTTATCGCGTCTCCACCGTATTATTTCCGAACCTGCCGATTTGAGCTATCGGGAAATTATTACAAGAACTTTTTAGCTAAAGAAATCATTTGAGAATCAAAAGTAATTAAATCTAAATCTAATTTTTTAGATAAGAATACCAAAGAAATATCAACAAAGGAAATTTTTTTATCAATTTTTCTAAAAAATTCTATCTCGGGTTTTAATTCATTCTCAAATAAAACGATATCTTTATTATCTTCTATATAATCCAAAAAGTTATTTGCTTGCTTTTTAGAATGCTTATAAGTCAAAACGCTTGTGACTTCAACGATAATATTGTATGGCAAATAAATCTTGCCTTCTAATTTTGGAATAATTTCTTCGGCTTTTTGATGATTAGAATCAAATTCTAAAAACAACGCCACCCAAACCGAACTGTCTATTAAATACATAATTTTATTTAGTACAAAATTTTATCAATATTTTCGCTGATATTTTCTTCTTTATTTTTAACAGGGATTATATAATCTCGCCAGCTATTTTTATTTTTTTTAAAATTAAATCCATTGCCGAAAGAGAATATATAAACATTCATATATTCTTTTATTCTATCAATATTTATTTCTTGTTCTGTTTTGATATTTACAGACATATTTTTTAATTTATTTCTCATAGTCCCATACTATCAAATCCAAATGCTGGTGTCAATTTTTTTGTCCCATTCAAAAACACCCCGATTTCTCGGGG
>CAZBCK010000002.1:12005-35332 GCA_964490635.1 uncultured Candidatus Saccharibacteria bacterium
CCCATTCAAAAACACCCCGATTTCTCGGGGCGTTTTTTGGGTTTGGGGAAATAATTGTACAGACGCCGATTTATCGCGTCTCCACCATATTATTTCCGAACCTGTCGATTTTAGCTATCGAGAAACTGTTAGAATCGGACTAGTATTCAAGCTCTGATTCAATTAACGCGCCTTCCAGATAAGTAGAGGTGAAGAAATCATCAACCCATTCAAGATCAGTGTCTGCGTCTCCATCAAGAGATCCATCCCACCACTCAAGATCATCAGTAGCATTAACCTTAACAGTTAATTTATCATCTTCAGTCCAGTCTCCTGAAACAGTATTACCAACCATAACAAAGGTTTGAGATGAGCCGTCGCTAATTCTTCCAAGAGTTTCACTCAAGAAAGGAACGACTAAGGTAGCTTCATTTAAGAAAACTACATCTCCTACAATTGCTGTATTATCATAGACAGTCGGAACTGTACCATCAAGTTTTTTAACCAAGGCATAAGTATCTGCATCTGTACCATCACTTTTTCCTAATCTCACTACAACGACAGGATCATCTACATCACCATCATTACCAGTTTCAACTAAAATCACATCGCCAATTGATAGACCATGAACTCCGGTAAACTGAAGCAAATTACCTGGCTCATCTCCCCCGTCCCCAGCTTCATCAGTATCAATTTCATAAGCACCATTAGTAGGAGCAGTATTCTCTAATTTAGCAACAATTGTACCTGATGTATTGCCTCTTCTTAATACTAATTTTTCAGTACCGGTAATAGTTCGGTCACTAGTAACATCTATTCTTATGCTATTCGCATAAGTTCTGTATGCTCCAGATTCTTCAGAAATGGTCATAGACATTATTTCTTCTTCCTGACTGCCATTCAAAGTTCTGTCCTGATTCTCATCGCTAGCTTCCAAAGAAGCAATTGACCTTCTTAATTCCACCGTTTCAGCAGTCTCAGCGACTGGATCATCTGTGGTTTCAGAAGTACCATCATAATAAGTAACAGTATTAAGAGTAGCGGTATTTTCAGTTCCTGAAACAGCGCCGGAAGCACCGGAAGCGTGTGCTCTGAAAGTATATTCAAGAGCCAACTCATAAATATCACCTGCTTCCAGTTCCCAATCAAGATTATCAACACCATCATAACCATCTACATCACCATCATTACCAAACCATACATCACTATCTTTTACACTTCTTGTAACAGATTCAATTTCAGAATCATCTTTGTAAAGTTTAAGGGTAGCAGAGTTAATGTTGCCTAGGAAATCAGCATCATTCAGGGAATTGGTAAATTCCACATCTCTAATATCCACATTTCCATTATCAGCTTCTAATTCCCATCTGCCAATTTCTTTCGTATCACTCATTGCAACCATTTGGGCAACAGGCGTTTCAGCAGACAAAGCAACATCAAGGGTAACTGTAGTTGGCACTAAACTATACCCATCAGGCAATGTAGTGCTATCTGTACTGTTAGAGTCAAGTAATTCATACTGAATATCAACATAAGTACCAGCACCACCGTCATTAGCAATATGGAACTCGTCAGCATCTGTTACATTAGCATGTGTAAGATCAGCAACTATTTCTACTACGGCTGTCTCACCCAAGTTAATGGTAAAAGTATTTCCAAAATCAAAACCACTATCAGTATCATCAACTAGGGTAGTGATTGTGGAACCTTTTTGAGAACCATCAACCAATAATTTTACATTTTCAAGAGTAACATCGTTTGTATTAACATCTACATTTTGGAATCCAAGACTTTCAACTTTTATTCTCTCGCCGCCAGCAGTAAAGTCATATCTGGCAAGCACTACTTCATCTTCTCCATCAGCAACATTTCCCAAAGGAGAATCGTCAGCCAACTCTACTGTAAAGTCACCAGCCTCTATATCTTGAAGAATCTGATAACTGTCAGGATTAGCAGGAACTTTAACTTCTTGCTCTTGATCTACAAAAGAGAAATCAAAAACTTCGTCTCCTGTAAACTTAAAGTCTCTGCCTGCGCCACCCATAATATCACCTTTGATATAGAATGTATAGTTGTCTTCTTCAAGATCTAAATCAAGATCATCAAAAACAACCATTTTGCTGTCAGTCATACTTTCTACAGAAGCAACAACGCTGTCATCGCTGTCATCAACCAATTCAAAATTGGCTAAATCGTTAGCGCTAAGTGATCCAACAACAGTAAACGCTAATTTCTCAGCAACTACATCATTGATATTAACATCAATTGTAATTTCAGCTAATTGCTCGTCCTTAGTTCCAATCTCAAGGTTGGTAACATTTTCGTTTTCAACTGTTACATCAACTGTAGCTAAATCTACATCAGCTATATTCATTGTATTTCCATTGATTGGGAAACTTCCTTCTACTTCAGCTCCATCAGTTGTAATATCATCAGCTGAATCAATTCCAATACTAACAGTATCACCATCTGTGTCATCACTATCTATATCAACCATTACTTCAACTTCGGCGGTATCACCAGCCTCAATTGTAAATGGCGTGCTGAAAACAAACATTTTTGATTCGGTATTACTTGGACCGTAATCAACCATTTCTCCGTCTACGAAAAGATACATTTCATCAATATCAGCGTCAGCTATAAAACCGCTTCGTTTGAAAGTTATTGATTCAACAACAGTATCTTCCTCAGCAGTCATATTATATTTCACTAACGGCGCTTGAAGTTGATAAGTATTGTTAGTACCATCAACCAAAATGTAACCAGCGGCCGGAGTACTGGCGCTTAAAGCAACAGTCAATCCGCTTCCTTCTGAAGTGCCTTCTGGCAGAGTCCCATCACTATAATAAGCTTCTAATTCAGTAGTAGTCGTTATATCCCCAACAGCGTTATAATTTCCGCCATCGGTTGAATTAATCGTATAGATTGAATCCGCGTCAGAACCTGTAGCGCCTAAGAAATCCTCAGCAGATAGATTAATCCAACTCTTTGAGCCAATATCTCCATCAGGAGTCATCGCGTAGACTTTTTCGTCAGGATCACCATCAACTCGGACCAAGCCGGAAGTTGTGTACTCATCCATTACAGATTGAGAAACGGTCTGAATGTCTTCCCAATTTAGATGTCCATAGCTTTCAAACACAGTAGGATTTAAAACAAGTCTTTTGAACTTCTTTGTTCCTACTAATTTAACAATATAGACATCAAGAGATTCCAATGTTGGAGTTCCGTCAGGATTAGTAGCGTCTGATTTAATCAGATTACCATCCTCAACCGCTGCCAAAGCAATGGCAGGAGTCAGAGCAAACATTGAAACACCTGAAAGCCAAACTACAGTCGTGATCGCTGTCACGGTAGAAATAGCCTTCTTTAATGTTTTTCGTTTAATTAAACTCATAAATTTCTATAATCTCCTAAGTTGAAAACGATATTGCTTTCAATAATGTAGAGACGGCGATTTATCGCGTCTCGATTTATCGCGTTTATTGACAGAGACGCGATGAATCGTCGTCTCTACAATTATGTGTGGCAAATCAAATTTTTCAACTTAATATAATTTATTAATTAAGATGTACATATATAATTCAGAATTATATCTTCCGACAAACAGCTTAACACGGATTGGATAAATTGCTTCCGTAGAGACGCCGATTTATCGCGTCTCAACGCGTTTACAGAGACGCGATGAATCGTCGTCTCTACCGCAAATTATCAATACCGGTCGACCTGCCAGGCCTTTTCATTCTGCTATTGTTTGGTAGAGACGAGGCAATGCTTCGTCTTTATTCTACCAAAGAGACGCGATGAATCGTCGTCTCTACAACAGCAAAATTCAGCTTGCAGTCCGATATAATTCCCTCTAAAGATCAAAATGATAATAAGTAGTAAGTTTACTACTTGATACTTACTTCCTTTGAATTACGAAACTCAAGATTTCACTATCATTGCGAGAAATGGAGTGAAGCGATAGCGAAACGGAATGCCGAAGCAATCCCGTAACTACGCGCGAAGAGTTTAATCACGGGATTGCTTCGATTGTACCTCCCTCGCAATGACAGTAAGGTTCACGCATTTCGTAATTCAAGATACTTCGTTAACTCCAGACGCATTATAATTCCGGATGCGTCTCATCTGCTGAATTTATTTCTAAATCTTCGCCTTCGTCAGAAGCACTTTCAACTTCATCGCCTTCATCGCCGTGGCTTCCATCTTCCGTTTGCTCATTTCCGGCAGGATCAGGTTCCGGTTCCGAATCTTTCAAATTCACAGTTATATTTACATTTGTGATAGTTTTCATAGCTTCTGACAAATTATCACTTTCCAAACTTATTTTTGCCTTTTCAATGTCTTCTTTCGCTTTTTCCGTAGCGGTTTTTGGTTCCGAAGTTAAATCTTCACTGTCTTCTTCGGTATCATCATTACTTTCATCCGTAATGTCTGTTAATTCTTCAGTATTATCTGCTTTCTCAGTATTATCATTTTTATTATCACTCTCCACTTCTTCGTTATCTTTCATCTTTGCATCATCTTCATTTTCACTGTTTATAATAATTTTTTCCTCTAATTTATCAATTTTTTCTTTTACTTTAGCGGTTATTTCTTCTTTCTCTTCTTCGTTTTCATCTATTGTTTCCACCATTATAGCCAGAGATTGAAAATTCACTTTTTCGTTTGACTCAGCCACGCTGGCAAACTTCTCCAACAAAACCTCATCTTTCACAACATCAGGAAGATTTTCTTTTGTTTCAGCCAAGACTTCGGTATATTTTTCTGTTTGCGTGTTTATTACTCTGGCAATTCTTGCTTTTGCGCTATTATCCTCTATTTCTGTCAAACCATTTTGCGCGTTATTAACTTTTTTTTCAAAACTTGCCAATAATCGCTCTGTTTTTTTGCTTTGATCGCTGTCAGATGATTTTTTGCTTATTTCAGATAACTCTTCCAATCGTTTTCCTGCATGTCCGATTTCAATTTCCGGTCTTTTCTCCTTTGGAGCAACAGCCAGAGTTACATCTTCACTCGCGATTTTTACTATATATAGAGAATCGCCGGGCAGACTTGATTTTGACGCTTCAACTGTAAAAGCGCCCCCGGAAACCACAAAAACAAGCGCAAACATTGAAACTGCCAGCCTTTTTGAGAATAGAGCCGCATAGACGCGATTTATCACATCTCCGCCGTAGAAACGAGGCAATGCCTCGTCTCTACACCTTTTAGAAAGAAATCTGTCTGCCACTCTATTTTCCTGCTTATTTCTCATCTCTGTCACTTTCCAATCTAAAACAGGCGCTTCGGACAACACCCTTTTCCGCGTCTCAACAACCCAGCTTTCTTCCGGTTTTATTGATTTTAGCGTATTTAATTTTGAAATAAGATTATTCATAGTATTTTGTATGGCAGGATTTATCTGTTTTTATAATACTAAATAATATATTTACGACTTACGCGTTTGGAGTGTTAAACGAGCGATAGCAAAGTTTGACCTTAAAAAACAATTAACTTCCGCTTTCAGGTAGAACTTCGCTATCGCTCGTTTAACACTCCAAACGCGTAAATCCTAATATATTGATGTAATGGAAAGAAGATTCTGAAACAAGTTCAGAATGACAGGAAGACAAACCTATTTATCACCACCGCTCTTCATCACCTTCTCCAGCGCTTTCACCCCTCTGTGGAGCTGAACCCGCACAGAACCATTGGACTTCCCTGTTATTTCAGCTATTTCTTTTATGGACAAATCTTCAACATGCCGCAAAATTATTATTTCGCGATATTCATCCTTAATCTTATTAAGCGCTTTCATCAAACTTTCAACTTCCTGTTTCGCGCTCACCTCAGCTAAAATATCTTGTTTTTTGTCTTTAATTTTATTTTTTAAAACTTCATCAATTTCAACAGTCGAAACTTGTTTCTTTTTATAGAAATCTATCACCAGATTTCGCGCAATTTTGTAAAGAAACGAACCCAGTCTGTTTCCCTTGACAATCTCTTTCTCACCTTTTTCTTTTTTCACCCTAATGTACTTCCAGCACTTCAGGAATACCTCCGAGGTTAAATCCTCCGCTGTTTCCTTTGAACTGGTTTTTAAATATATGAAACGAAAAATCTTTACGACATAAAAATCATAAACTTCAGCGAACGCCTCCCGATCTCCTCTTTGCGCTCTTTTCAAAATTAGTTTTTCTTCCAGACTCTTTAATGTCTTCATATTATATAACGAATGAATTAACAAAGTGTTACAGATGAAATATTTGCACACTCTTTGCGCATATATTTTTTAGTATAAAATTTTCTCATTTTTCCTCCCGCTCATTTTTTCCTTCCGGGTAGGTTCAAGCCCTCGCTTGAACCTGAAATGGCTTGAAAACAAGAGCTTTAATCTACCCTGCATATAATTAACATAAGGAAGTTTTTAAGCAAACAAAAACCTGCCACTATCAAGTAAAATGATTATAGCATAATAATGTTAAGTATCAAACACCAGACTTGACAAGATTTACTGTAAGTGTATAATTAGTACATACTTGGTGTTCAAATCAAACTTATGATTTGTAAAAACAATTAGTTGGGTGAATGCAGTTTGTGCCTGCAGTGTTTTGCTGTTTGGTTTTGTTTTTGTATTCCAAATTTTTGTCTGGAAATATTTTTTTTATTGCCTTTAATAATATTTTAATATTTAGCCAATATGTCAAAAAAAGAAGCAACAATTTTGAAACAGAGAAAATGTTTTAGAAAAATAGACAAAGAAACAGAACCTCCTTATTTGATTAAAATGCAACTGGATTCTTATAAATGGTTCATTAAAAAAGGACTAAAAGAACTCTTAAACGAAATATCTCCGATCATAAGTTTTAACAAGGAACTAGAGCTGGATTTTACAAATTATTATTTTGACAGTCCAAAATACAGCGAAGAAATTTCAAAAAAGAAAAATGTTTCTTATGAAGCTCCGCTCCGATGCAATATCAAACTTACAGACAAAAAAAACAATTCTTTTAAAGAACAAGAAGTTTATTTCGGTGAGTTGCCTCTTATGACAGATCGTGGAACTTTTATTATCAACGGCGTGGAAAGAGTTGTCGTAAATCAGTTAATCAAATCACCAGGAGTGTTTTTTAGTATTTCAAACAAAAAAGAAGATAAAACATATTTCGGGGCAAAATTAATTCCAACAAGAGGAGCGTGGCTTGAAGTAGAGACTGAAACAAGTGGCGCTATTTTTGTAAAAATAGATAAGAAAAGAAAAGTGGCGGTTACTTCTCTTATTAGAGCATTCGGATATAGCACTGACGAAGAACTGTTGAAATTATTTTCAGATGTTGACACGGAAGAAGTTAAATTTATAGAAGAAACTATTAAGAAAGATATTGCTAAATCAAAAGCGGAAGGATTTGTTGAAGTGTACAAAAGAATCAGACCCGGTGATCTGGCAACGGCTGATAACGCAAAACAATTGATAGAAGGAATGTTTTTCAAATTTGACAGATATGATCTGGGGAAAGTCGGAAGACATAAAATGAACCAGCGCCTTAAAATCAATTTGGAAGATTCCGTTGAGCATAGAATATTCCAGCCGGAAGATCTGGTTTTAACCGTAAAAGAAATAATACGACTTAACAACTCATTTAATGCTGTTCCCGATGATATTGATCATCTCGGAAACAGAAGAGTGAGAACCGTCGGAGAAATTGTTCAGGAAAGATTTCGCTTGGGATTTATGAGAACTGAAAGAAATATAAAAGACAGAATGAGCACTATTGATCCTAACACAATCACTCCGTCGCAGTTTATTAACACAAGACCTCTAATTGCCGTTATTAGAGAATTTTTTATGTCCAGTCAGCTTTGCCAATTTATGGACCAAGTAAATCCGCTGGCTGAGCTGGAGCACAAAAGACGGCTTTCGGCGATGGGTCCCGGCGGACTGACAAGAGAAAGGGCAGGCTTTGAAGTCAGAGATGTACATCGCAGTCACTATGGAAGAATTTGTCCGATTCAAACACCTGAGGGTCCGAATATTGGACTGGTTGGTCATCTTGCTCTTTTTAGCAGAATAAATAAATACGGATTTTTGGAAACACCTTACAGAAAGGTTAAGAACGGAAAAATAACAAATGAAATAGTATATCTGGACGCGACAGAAGAAGACGAACTGATAATCGCGCATGCCAGTGTTCCGTTTGACAAAAATAGTGGAAAATTTAAAAATAAAAATGTTCAGGCGAGAATCAAAGGCAAACCGGGAATAATAGAGAACGACAAAGTTGATTATATGGACATTTCTCCGAATCAAGCAATCAGCGTCGCAACCTCGCTTATCCCCTTTCTTGAACATGACGATGCGCATCGAGCACTGATGGGATCAAATATGCAGAGGCAAGCTGTGTCTTGCATTGTTCCCCAATCACCGGTAGTTGGCACCGGATTTGAAAAAAGAGCAGCTGTTGATTCGGGTCATGTCATACTTGCCGAAGAAGACGGAAAAGTTATTAAGGTTGACGGGTCATGTATAAAAATTAAAGGTACATCTTCAAAAACCACTAGCTATAATCTATATAACTTTATTCGTTCAAACGCGGCAACTTGTATAACACAGCATCCGAAAGTAAAAAAGGGTCAACTTGTGAAAAAAGGTGATTTGCTTGCGGATGGAGCGGCAACACAGGACGGAGAATTGGCTCTTGGACAAAATTTGCTGGTGGCTTTTGTGTCTTGGGGCGGAGCTAATTTTGAGGATGCTATCATAATTTCACGAAAAGTTGTTGAAGACGACAGATTTAGTTCAATCCATATTCAAGATTTTTCAATTGATGTCAGAGACACAAAACTGGGACCGGAAGTTATTACAAGAGATATTCCGAATGTAGGAGAAGAAAAATTAAAAGATCTGGACGGAGAGGGAATTATTCGTATTGGAGCAGAAGTAAGATCAGGAGATATTCTTGTTGGAAAAATTACGCATAAAGGAGAAAGTGATCTGACTGCGGAAGAAAGATTGTTACGATCAGTGTTTGGCGAGAAGGCAAGAGATGTTAAAGATACCTCTCTCTATTTACAACACGGGGAACAAGGAAAGGTTGTTGATATTAAAATATTCTCAAGAGAACATGGAGATAAGCTTCCAAGCGGAGTGATACAGACTATACAAATAAGTATCGCCCAATTGAGAAAAGTGTCAGTTGGAGATAAATTGTCGGGTCGCCATGGAAACAAGGGTGTTATTTCAACAATACTTCCGATTGAAGATATGCCGCACCTTGAAGATGGAACTCCTGTTGATATTATTTTAAATCCGTTAGGAGTTGCCAGCCGTATGAACATAGGACAAATTCTTGAAACTCATCTTGGATGGGCGGCAGATAAGCTTGGATATAAAGTGGCATGCCAATCTCTGGTCGGAGCAACAGAAAAACAAATAAAAGAAGAACTTAAAAAAGCAGGGCTTCCCGAAAGCGGAAAAGTTCAACTTTATGACGGAAAAACAGGAGATGAATTTGAAAATAAATCCACCGTTGGAATTGTTTATATAATGAAACTTAACCATCTTATTGAAGATAAAATACATATGCGTTCAATCGGTCCATACTCCCTGATCACTCAACAGCCGCTGGGCGGGAAAGCGCAATTCGGCGGACAGAGATTTGGAGAGATGGAAGTTTGGGCGCTGGAAGGATATGGCGCGGCACATACTTTACAAGAAGTTTTAACAATTAAGTCAGACGATGTCTTGGGAAGATCAAAAGCTTATGAATCAATCATTAAAGGCGAGGCGATTAAAAGTCCGCATGTTCCAGCTTCTTTTCATGTTTTGGTAAATGAATTAAAAGCGCTTGGTCTGAATGTTGAACTGACGGAAATAGAAAGAAAGAATAACAAAGAGGAAGATGATGAGGAAGTCAGAGATTAGAAATTGGATATTGAGATATTGAATATTTGGAGTCCTAACGAAAGTCAGGAAGAAATTTCAATGAAGTTATTTAAAAAAATACTTTATGATATTTTATCCGATTTATTATTTTTAATCCTCTAAAACAAAAATATACGAAAAGAATCTTTGTTATCCTCAATGCCAAAACTGATTTTAGCGGTTGTTTTGATTGTTTGTGTTGGAGCGGTAGTAGGATTGATGGGATGGGTGACAACAAAAAGAACAGAAAGGATTGTAGAATTAGAAGAAGCCATAAAAACAAAATCGCTACCAATTAATAATAAAGAAATTGATATTTTTAAATTTATTCCTGAGCATTCTGTTATAGTCCAGAAAAAGACAGAGGATATAGACAATGATAATATAAAAGAAATATTTTTATATTATATTACTGACTTCAAAAAAGATTCACTGAATCTTGATGAAAGTATAACATTTGGAAGCGCTAATCTGAAAATTTTAAAAAGTAAAGAAGATAATAATTATGAAAGAGCGTGGAGTTATACCTATCCCAAACTTCTTGTCTATGACGAATCAAGAGAAAAAAGTAATAATTGTATAATAATTTATGACAAAGAAACTGAAATACCCAAAATTGGATTTGTAATAAATCATCAAACTAATCCTTTATTAAACTCATATGTGTTTGTTTATTTTGACAAGAAAAGATTTATTGATTTTAATACAATAAGAATTCTTCATAAAGGTCCTAAAAGTCTTGTTACATCCAATTCAATAGATAATGTGGAGATAAAAGACATTGATGGTGACGGCACCTGTGAAATTATAAAAACTACTTCTTCTAAAAAACAAGAATACAAATGGAATAAAGAGAACTATAGTTATAAATATCAGTCCGAAGAACCTTTATTGAGTTTTTCTGAAAAAATCTACAGGAGTGAAAAATTTGGATATGAATTTAAGTATCCTTCTTATATAAACCCTTCAGATATAAATATTTTTGAAAAGGACGAAAAATTAATAATTAGCTACGGTCATGGACTTGCAACTATTTATGCTCCTAAAAAAGTAAAGTCAGAAGAAATAGAGAAATATAGATGCATTGAAGGAGAAGGAAAATCAGCATGTTCTAAAATTCAATCAGAAAATGAATTTAATATTTTCAAGTTTACACACGGTGCTGTTTCTCATTGGGATAGTAGTTCTCAAACATACAGTTTAATTAAAGAAAATGAAGATGAAAGTTTTTTGGTTATTGAAATTGGCACACAAGGAATAAATGTTGATGAAACAGCAGCTAGTTTAAAAATGATACGATAGATAAATTTTCAACCAAATTCTTTCCACTTTCAAATTCATAGAAAAATAAAAAAAATTAGCAAAGAATATTTCCGGAGTCCTGACGAAAGTCAGGAAGAAATTTTAATAAAATTGTTTTTAAAAATATTTTGCGATATTTCATCCTTGCTTTCGTAAGAACTCCAGTTTTTACAATACAACAATTTAACAATTTAACAATAAATCATGTCAACTAAAATGAGCATAAAAGCCGAAGACTTTAAATCGGTGAAATTAAAACTTGCCAGTCCCGAGAAAATTTTGAAGTGGTCCCACGGAGAAGTTATGAAACCGGAAACCATAAACTACAGAACGCAAAGACCTGAAAAAGACGGGCTGTTTTGCGAGAAAATTTTTGGTCCGACCAAAGACTGGGAATGTTATTGCGGAAAATATAAAAGGATAAGATACAAAGGCATAGTTTGTGACAAATGCGGCGTGGAAGTTACAAAATCAATTGTAAGAAGAGAAAGAATGGGACACATAAAACTAGCTGTGCCAATTGCTCATATTTGGTTTTTGAGAGGCATTCCTTCAAGCATCGGACTAACACTTAATATGTCCGTGCAGGAATTGGAAAAAGTTATTTATTTCGCAAGTTATTTAATTCTTGAAGTCAACGAAGAAGAAAAGAAAGTTATTGGCGACCGCATTGAAGCAGAATATAAATCAAAAATTAAATCCGGTAAAAACAAATTAACCGTTCCCGAAATTAATGAAATTAAAGAAGCAAGAGATATTGCGAAAGACAAATTAAAAAGCATTAAAAAGATGCGCATTATTTCTGAACTTGAATATAGAAACCTTTCCATAAAATACGCTTCTGTTTTTAAAGCTGATATCGGATCAGACGCAATAAGAAAAGCCTTGCAAAAAATTGATTTGAAAAAGACAGCAAGCAACCTTGAAAATAATATAAGAGAACTGCCCGCATCATCAGCGCAAAGAAAAAAAGCAATGAAGAGATTGCGCCTTATTCAGGGATTTATAAAAGCCGGCATAAGACCAGAATGGATGTGCCTTACCATCCTCCCTATAATACCACCAGATTTGAGACCAATGGTCCAACTTGACGGAGGAAGATTTGCCACATCAGATCTAAACGATCTTTACAGAAGAGTTATCAACAGAAATAACCGCCTCAAAAAATTGATTGAACTCGGCGCGCCGGAAGTAATCAGCAGAAATGAAAAAAGAATGTTGCAGGAAGCAGTTGACGCGTTGATAGACAATAGTGTCAGAAGAGGGCAAGCGACAATGGCATCAACGGGAAAAAGAAGACAATTGAGATCGCTCGCTGATATGTTAAAAGGGAAACAAGGAAGATTCAGACAAAATCTTTTGGGAAAGCGTGTTGATTATTCAGCTCGTTCGGTTATCGTAGTCGGTCCGACACTAAAACTTGACCAGTGCGGTCTTCCAAAACAAATGGCTTTGGAACTTTTCAAACCGTTTGTGATGAAAGAACTTATTGATTTGGGACACGCTTATAATGTCAGAAGCGCGGGTAAATTGATAGAACAGGGAATAACGGAAGTCTGGGACATTCTGGAAAAAGTAATTAAAAATAAAACTGTCCTTTTAAATAGAGCTCCAACCTTGCATCGTTTGGGAATTCAGGCATTTTATCCTGTTTTGATTGAAGGAAAAGCCATAAAAATACATCCATTGGTTTGTAAAGCGTTTAATGCTGACTTTGACGGCGATCAAATGGCCGTTCATCTTCCTCTTACAATCGATGCTCAAAAAGAGGCGGCGGAAATTATGCTTTCGTCAAAAAATCTTTTGAAACCAGCAACGGGAGAACCGATAGTTACTCCGTCTCAGGATATGGTTCTGGGATGTTATTATATGACAAAACTTACTGACGGCACAAAAGGAGAAGGAAAGATATTCAGTTCTTTTGAAGACACGATAGTTTCTTATGAAATTGGATTGATTGGATTAAAAGCTAAAATAAAACTTAGTGTTAATGCACTAAAGCCATATGAGAACAAAGCGAGTGTGAATTCTTTAGATAAAGGAAAAAGGTTTATTGAAACTTCCGCAGGAAGAATAATTTTCAATCGTTCGCTGCCAAAAAAGTTGATGTTTATTAATGAAACTATGGACGCCAGCGCCCTAAAAGCTCTTGTCGCTGAGTCCTTGGATAAAATAGGAACGGAAGAAACAGTATTATTTGTTGATAGAATAAAAAGTCTTGGTTTTAATTATGCCACAAAATCCGGTCTGAGCTGGGGAATGGATGATCTGAAAATTCCTGATGCCAAAAAACAACTTTTTGATGACGCTGAAAAAAGAATAGATGAAATAAGAGAACAATATGAAGACGGACTGCTTACAAACAACGAAAGAAAGATAAAGTCAATTGAAGTTTGGATGGAAGTAAAAAATAAAATAGCTGAGATAATTCCAAAAACCATAGGCAACGAAGAAGCGGTGGCATATATGATCAATTCCGGAGCAAGAAGCAACTGGTCAGTAATAACACAAATGAGTGGAATGAAAGGGCTGGTTGTAAATCCTTCCGGCGAGACGATAGAACTGCCTATCAAAAGCAGCTTCAAAGAAGGATTCAATGTTCTTGAATATTTTATTTCCACACACGGAACAAGAAAAGGAATGGCAGACACAGCGCTACGAACCGCAACAGCCGGTTATCTAACAAGAAAGCTTGTTGATGTTGCGCAGGATGTTATTGTATATGAACACGATTGCCATAGCAAGGAAGGAGTAGAAGTTTTTGCAGAAGAGCATACTGATATAGGAAGAACAATGTCAATGAGAGTAAGAGGAAAAACAACCATAAATGATATTAAACATCCGAAAACAGGAAAAATAATTGTAAAGGCCGGTAAACAAATAGATAAAGACAGTGCTGATAAGATAGAGAAAGCAAACATAAAAAGCGTTTTCCTAAGAAGCGCTTTGAACTGCAAAGCAAAGAAGGGAGTCTGTCAGCAATGCTATGGCTATGATCTTGGAAGAAACAAGCTTGTTAAAATAGGACAAGCGGTGGGAATTGTAACCGCGCAAGCGATTGGAGAACCGGGAACGCAACTAACAATGAGAACATTTCATAGCGGAGGTGTTGCCGGAAAAGATATTACACATGGACTTCCAAGAGTTGAAGAAATTTTTGAGGCAAGAGTTCCAAAAGGAAAAGCTGTTATATCCGAAGTTAACGGAAAGGTAGAAGAAATTGAAAAAAATCTTGACACTGTAATAATTAAAATTAAATTTGAACCAAAGATCAAAAATCAAACCTCCAAAACCGAGAAAGATTCAAAATCCAGCGAGAAAGACGATAATATAAAAGAATATATTATTGATAAAGATACAGCTATTTTTGTCAATAAAGGGGATCTGGTTACAGCAGGACAACAATTAGTGGAAGGACATGTTGATATTCACGAACTTTTTGATTTAAGAGGAATTGAAGCAGTGAGAAAATATATTGTAAAAGAAGTTCAACAGGTTTATACGGCTCAAGGAGAAGGCATAGACGATAAACATATTGAAATTATTATCAAACAGATGTTTTCCAGGGTTAAAGTTAAGGATCCGGGAGATACGCGTTTGCTTATCGGCGACATTATTGAGAAAGCTCAATTGATTGAAGCAAATGAGGAAATTGAAATGGAAAATAAGAAAAACAAGAATGTGACTGATAAAATTAAAAAACCAGCTGTCGTTGAACAACTGCTTCTTGGAATTACAAAAGCGTCTCTTACTACGGAAAGCTTCTTGTCTGCCGCTTCTTTTCAGGAAACAGCACGCGTACTGATAAACGCCGCTACTACAGGACAGGAAGACAAGCTTCGCGGATTAAAAGAAAATGTTATCATCGGTCGCTTAATTCCATCAGGGACAGGATATCGAGAGGAGAAATAAACAAGAGACACGAACGGAAAACACAATATGATATATTTATTCCCCTCCTTAGAAAAAGAGGGGCTAGAGGTGATTGGAATATTTCTCGCTCCGTTTCCATCTCTCATTAGAAAACTGTAGTAAAAAACGCGAATTCGCTGGAGTCCTCTGCTGAGAAACTCCAGCGAGGCAAGTTTGACAATGAGAATGAGAGAGTCTTCTTGCTATTTTACCAAATTGTCCGCTATTTTATAGATATCCCCCGCTCCCATAATCAGCAGAATATCACCAGATTCAATATTTGTGTTAATTAGCTCTTCAGTTTCTTTTAAATTTTTAGCATAGAAAATAGAGTTAGCGTTTATAATATGTTGGTTCCATAGTGGCTTTAGCCCTGTGGAACCTTTTTGCGAAACAGGTTCCACAGCATTATTGGAACTGTGAAACCAACGATTTTTCTTTTTTATATCGTTTACCAAATCAAGAGAACTCACACTTTGATCTTTCTTTTTTTCCCTTCCTGTCACATCAAATATCTCCGATAAAATTAAAATGTCAGCGCCATTGAAACTTTTTAAAAAATCCTGATATAATTTTTTCGTTCGACTGTGTTGGTGCGGTTGGAAAACAGCAAAAATTCTCCGGTTGGGATAGAATTCTCGCACCGCCTCAATAGTTGCTTTGACTGCTGTCGGATGATGCGCGTAATCGGAGACAACTAAAGCGTTTTTATATTCCCCCTTTATTTCAAATCTCCGCCAAATCCCGGAAAAATTTACGAGGGATTTTTTTATTACTTCAACCGGAATATCTAAAACCAATCCCAAAGTAATTACCCCCAAAGCATTATACACATTAAATAATCCCGGCATCTTCAAAATAAACTCACCCAATTTTTTATTATTGTAAAACACCTTAAATTTAGTTTTCCCGCTTTTGAAGTCAACACTACAAACTCGCACATCGTTAGTTTTATTTAAACCAAAAGATAGAATTTTGAATTTTGAATTTTGAATTTTGCTTGATGCTTGATGCTTGATACTTGATACTCTTTCATCATCTCCATTACAAATCAAAACTCCATCTTCCGGTAAATGCCCAATAAACTCCTCAAACACGCTTCTCATATCATCCAAGTCCCGATAATAATCCGTATGATCAAGTTCAATGTTATTTAAAATAATTATTTTCGGATATAGATTCAAAAAAGATCGTTCATATTCACATGCTTCGGCAACAAAATATTTATTTTTTCCTATTCTTAAATTACTGTTATTAAACTGCGACACTAAACTACCGACAATGACAGATGGATCTAATCTCGCGTCTTCCAGCAAAATCCCTGCCATTGCGGAAACAGTTGACTTGCCATGCGTTCCGCAAACCGCAATACCAAACTTATCGTTAAAAATTATTCCCAGCGCTTCCGGGTAAGTGATTGTTTTTATTTTCAATTCTTTCGCTTTTTTTAATTCCGGATTATTTTTCGGAACAGCGGTTGTATAGATAACCAAATCCAGATCATCAGAAATATTTTTTTCTACTTGGCTACTATAAATTTTAACTCCTAATTTTTTTAATTTATCCACTACTAAAGAAGGGCTCAGATCAGAGCCGCTTATTTCTTTACTCTTTTCTTTCATCAATCGGGCAATCGCGCTTAATCCAATCCCGCCAACACCAATGAAATGGATTTCTTTTATTTTATTCAAATCTACAGTCATATTAACACATAAAATATTACTTAGAATAAAACAACTAAGATATTAAAAGACTTATGCGCTTCAATCTCATCACGCCTTGGAGTATAGAACGAGTGATAGCGGAGTTCTACTGAAAGCGGGGATATAATATTTTCAGGTCAAACTCCGCTATCGCTCGTTTGATACTCCAAGCACATAAGTCCTAAAAATATTAATTTCCTAATTTCTGTCGTTTCTTACTACCTACTACTTCACTTCGCTGTCTTAATTATTTCCTCCGCTATTTTTCTTGCCGCCAGAGGATTGGCCAACTGTTTGGCCGCTCTCTGCATTTCTATAATTTTTAAATGATCTTTAAAAATATCGTTTATAACATTCAAAAGAAGATGTGGCTTTAAATTTTTCTCTCCCAATAGAATTGCCGCTCCCGCTTCAGAATAATGAAACGCATTCATCTTTTGTTTATCGCTTACAGCCGAAGCTAAAGGTATTAGAACACTCGGTTTTCCAACAGCCATAATTTCTGAAACAGTATTTGCTCCGGCTCTGCTTGTTATAAGATCACAAGCAGCATACGCATCAGCAATTCTCTTTTTAAAAAAAGGAAATAAATGATAACCACCTAAATTATAGATATTCATTTTCTCAACTATTGATCTTACTTTATCATAATTGCCAACACCGCACTGATGAATTATTTGGTAATCTTTCAATAGTTCGGGAAGCACTTCTATGATAAGTCTGTTTATTTCTTCGGCTCCCTCACTGCCTCCCATAACAAGAATTACCGGTTTTTCTTTACTCAATGAAAAACTTTCCATAGCTTCTTCTTTATTTTTTCGAAATATAAAGTTTCTTACAGGATTTCCCGTAAAAAACACTTTTGAAGAATTATAAAGATCTTTGCTTTCATTGAATGATATCGCGACTTTTTCCGCAAAACGAAACATAAACTTATCCATTCGGCTTGGAACCGAATCTGATTCGTGAACAATGATAGGAATTCTAAATATCCATCCGGCAAAAACAACAGGCACCGAAACATATCCTCCTTTGGAAAAAATAATATCTGGCATAAAATTAAAAACATGAATTAATGCTTGAAAAAAAGCAATTATGCCAAACGGTAGTGCCAGAAAAGGATTGGTCCTTTTTGAAATTGTTATTGTTTTATAGGGAATTTTTGTTTCTTCAAATATTTCCCAAAGAAAATGACTTTTGGAAGTGATCAACATAAACTCAAGTGATTCCAGATTTGCTTCTTTCTTAAGACTTTTTATCGCGTCATAAACAGCAATGATCGGAGATAAATGCCCCGCCAAAGATTCCCCTGTTAATAATATTCTCATAGGTTTATATTAAATTGCTAACTTTAGGACTTTCTCACTTCTTTGTCATTCCGAAAAATTTCGGAGCTTAGCGGAAAAATTTGTCCGGAATCCAGTAAGTCTTAATAAATAATATTTTTTGTATAGTTCCCTTATCGCCTCGCTGGAGTCTCTCGGCAGAGGACTCCAGCGAATTGCGCGTGCTCATCGCAACCCTCTGTTGAGAGACTACGACGGGACAGAAAGAGTGAGAAAGTCCTATCACTATTATTCTAACATTTTTTGGATAAAAAAAGAAGAGATAATTCAACTTATGAAATTACCTCTATAACAGTCCACTTCCACTGTAAGCAGTAGAAAGACTTTTAAGTTCCTCCTTCTCTTTTTCTGTTTCCGCATTTTCAGCAAGAATATTATAAGCTTTTCCTATAATATTCAAAAGACGATTACGCAAAATCCTCCACTCAAGTCCAATTTCATCATATTTTAGTATGATTTGCGTTATTGGTATTGTTTTTACAATAACATCCTTTGGGTCACAATCACCCATCGCTTCGCCATATCTTGAGAAAATTTTCTGAGCTTTTCCCCAAAGAATTTCTTTCGGAACATTCTTTGCCACTTCTTCCACTTCAAGTTGATATCTTGTGACAGGATTTTCTCTGAGTTCTTCTATGCTAAGCTGGCATTCCGGAGGAAAACTTTTCTCAATCTCCTCTAGTTGCCTCTCAAAAGTAACGAATGCTTCATTCTCACTTTTGCTTTCTGTATATTCTTTCATATAATCATTTCCTTTTTTGGTTTATTAGTATTAGCAAATCAAAATCCTTCTAATTTACTAATCCTGAAAATCTATTAACGGCAAAATTAACAAACTTTTAAGATCAGTAAATTTTTCCTCCCTTATTTTATAAAGAACATCTGATTTAGAATTCTACCATGGATAATAAAACCTGTCAACATCATTTCCCCTTTTCCGATATATTCAACAGAATCCCCACCCCCGCCAGAGACATCACCAGAGCCGAACCGCCGTAGCTGATAAACGGCAAGGGAATTCCGGTTAGAGGAATTAGCGAAGTAATCGCGGCGATGTTTATCAGCGCCTGAAATGTAATCCAAGATGTAATTCCCACTGCGACAAATTTTCCAAAATCGTCTTTCGCTTTGCTGGCAATCTTAAATCCTTGTAAAGCAAACAATGAAAATAAAACTATAATAATAACCAAGCCGATCATTCCCAACTCTTCGCCAATTACGGCAAAAATTGAATCCCCGATCGGTTCAGGAAGATAATTGAATTTTTGCCTGCTATGTCCGAATCCAAGCCCGAAAAACCCCCCTGATCCAAGCGCTAAAAGCGCTTGATTTACCTGATATCCGGTTCCCTGCGGATCAAGTTCGGGATGTAGAAAAACCATCAACCGATTCATCCGATACGGAGCAATTTTAATTAAAGCAGCTAGCCCTAAAATTCCGCAAGACGCGATTGCAAAAATATGGCTCATTTTAGCACCTGATACAAAGTACATAATGACCGCTGTCAGCGCTATCATACAAAGAGTTCCAACATCAGGTTGCATTACAAGAGGAATTGAAATTATTGCAACTATAACCGCAAACGGCATTAGTGTATTTGAAACAGTTTTTAGATCTTTGTTTTTTCCCTCTAACCACGCAGCAAGATATAAAATAAAGGTAAGTTTGGCAATTTCAGACGGTTGAAAACTGATCCCGCCAAAACTTACCCACCGACTTGCTCCTTTCAACCCGAATCCAAGATCGGGAATAAAAACAAGAAATAACAGAATGACAGTCGCAATTAATAAAAGCGCGGAATACTTTTTAAAAATATGATAATCGTATTTTTTAAATAAAAACAAAAGGATCATTCCCGGTAAAAATCCATATAAAAACTGGTGTGATAAATAATAATGATTGTACCCAAAACTATTATAGCTCACAACAACGCTCGCGCTGGAGATCATAATCAAACCAAAAACGGATAGCAAGATAACCGTGGTCAATAAAGTTTTATCGTAATTGTGTGATTTCATATTTGTTGTATTTTGATATTCTCCATTACAAGTTTAGCTATTTTTTTAAAATAATCCCTAAACTCCTTTTCATTTTCCATTATCCCATAGCCAACTTGAATATTAGCATATTCTATATTGGGACTTACTATATGTCCCTTCGCGGAGCATTGGACTAAAAACTCATTCTCTTTCATTTTTTTTTCTGCGCCATACGTTTCTTTTTTAAAAACTAATTTATTTTTTTTAATTTCATAAATTCCGGATTTTAAATTTTTTATTATCTTAATTGGTTTGCTTTTAACATTTCTTAATATCAACTGCGAAGCGTTAAAATTATTCTCTTTATCCCATTCTTTAAAATTATTATTTTTTACATTAGCAGAAGAAATAAATTCTAAAATACTTAGAAATAAAAAAGGAGGTTGATCATTTTGAATTTGAAGTTTCGTAAAAAGTGGCATTGATCCAATAATACGTGGATTAATTTCTATTAGATCAACTCTTTTATCACTTACAACAAGATCTAATCCAAAGATTCCTTTGTAACCCAATTTTTTTATATAATCTCCAATTTTTTTTGTGTAATCAAAAATTTTTTCTCTTTGCTCCTTCTTAAGTTTTCTTGGATAAACATAATCATTCCCACAGGTTCCAAAATTATTTCTATTGTACAAAGAAAGTCCCGTAATTTGAAATATCGGTTTGCCGATTAATATTTTGTCTTCAATAACACAAGCGTTTATTGTATATGTTTCTCCTTTGAAATATTTTGATAATTTTGCTTTTCTGTTCTCATATTTTTTTAATATTTTATCAAAATCATTTTTATTTTTAATAAAAAAAGTTGAGTTCCCGGAAAATCCTCTGGGAAATTGAATAACAAATTTTTTGTTTCCGGAAAAATCTAAAAGACATCCTTCTTTATTCAACCTGATTATTCTACTATCCGCATTTGAAACTTTTACTTTTTTTGTTACTTCAACAAATTTAATTTTATCTTCCAGGCCTCTATTTAATTTCCAGTCATTTCCCAAATATTTAAAATTGTTTTTCTTGCATATTTGTTGAATTATCGGGCTTGGCTTAAAAGTGATAACATTTGCTTTTTTATTCTTTGACTTATTTTTTACATACTTAACGACTTTTCCATTAGTCAGAATCTTACCGGCATTTTTTATCTTATTGTCATTTAAGCACAGAACTGCGATTTTTTCTTTTTTTAAATACCGAACAATGTCGGATTTCTGCGAACAGATTATAAAATAATTCTTAATGATTCTCTCAAGCCCTATCGCATAAATTGGATTTGGGGTAACGAAAAAAATAGGGTTATCTTCAAGAATAGCATTCTTTAATTTTTTATAATCGACAGTCATTTTATAAACGCTTAGTGATATTAAGATTTTCTCATTTTAACCTATTGCCTTAATTATCATTCCAGAAAATTTCAGAGCGATAGCACTGATTTCTATCAGCATAAACTCCAAAATTTATCCGGAATCCAGTAAGTCTCAATGAATAATATTTTTCGTATAATTCCCTAAGATGAGATAAACTGGATCCCGGACATTTTTTCTTCCGCTATCGCTTCAGAAAAAATTCTGGAATGACAACATCAAGAAAGAATAGAAAAATTCTATCATGCTAAATACCTGATACTATTTTATCCACTTTCTCAAAACTTTCCGCTTCATAAATTCCGCTTTCATCAATTTTGCTAACCTCGTCTCTCGCTTTTCCCGATAAAATACAAACAGCTTTATCAAATCTATTTTCCTTGCCTATTTTTATAACCCCCGCAAAACTCGCGCATCCTTCAAGAGAAGTGGAAATTTTATTATTTCCCAGAATATTTTTAGCTTTCTCAGTTTCATCTTTATTAACATAAATACCACTTCCGCCACTTAGTTTTATAAGTTCCAGAATTTCTTTCTTCCGTCTGGTGTTTTTTATTCCCAACTTCCCTGGTTGCAGAAAGTTCCCCTCTTGACAAGGGGGAGTCATAGGAGGTTGGAGTTGAAATTCCGCCACAGAAAAAACCTCCCCGCTCTGAACTGCGTATAATCTCGGAATTTTTTTTATTTCTTTATTCTCCAGCAAATATTGATATGCCCTGCCAATTCCGACAAACGAACTGCCACTCGTCACAAAAGTAAAGATCGCGTCTACTTCTCCCAGATTTTCAAATATCTCAAAAGCGATCGCTTTAAATCCTTCAATGGAAGAATTATTTACAGATGGTCGGAGATTTTCTATCTTATATTTCGCCGCCAAATAATTTGCCAGTCGTATCGCTCGTTTTGATTTTATAATCATCGGATTATATTTCTGCATTTCCGCGATTTTCGCTTTCTCCGTTTCGGGAGATATAAAAATATATAATTTTATTTTCGCTTTCTGGCAATAAGCCGCTGCCGCAATTCCCGCATTTCCGGAAGTTGAGATCACCAGTTCTTTTTTATTATTTTGCTTTGCCAACGAGACCTGATAAGACAAACTTCTATCTTTCAATGATCCTGTCTCATTTTCATCCTCGTGTTTGAAATATAAACGATTTATATTTTTCAAAGATTTATTTATGTTTTCAATTTCAATCTCTCTTGTCTTGCTATTATTCAACTTCAATCTATTCTCCAGTTTTATCAGCTCATTATAAAACTCCGCGTACCGCCAAATACCCTTTTCGTTCTTTTGAATTTTATTTTGAAGGGTTGACATAAAAAATAATTAAGTTATGATAATTAAAATTAAAAGGAGGCAGAAAATGACAATAAATATACTCGAATTTATCGTTGGAACAACAATGATATTGGGAGGAATAGTAGGTGTTTTGTTTTTTATACAGACACTTACAAATCTTAAGAAAGAGTCAACAAAATATTTGCTGGTTGCCGAAGCGTGCTCAGCGATTGTTTTGTTGCTGGCAGGATTCAACATTTTATCCTTGATAAGTGTTGAAAATATAAAAATAGTGATGGTCAGCTTTGGATTACTCACTATAGCTATTGCCTTTTTAATTTATGACAACCAAAAGACAAAGTACAACTTGATCAGGGCATAAACTCTATGCCTTTCTTTTTTTGACTTCAAAAAATGTTTTGTTATAATAAATACATAATCCACTAACCTAATAATATGCCAATTTGCCAAGAATGCAAAACTCCGATTCCAATCGAAG
>CAZBCK010000003.1:0-23600 GCA_964490635.1 uncultured Candidatus Saccharibacteria bacterium
ACGGCAATGTCGGCATAGGGACGACTAGTCCGGCGAATAAGTTAGATGTGGATGGTTCAATAGCAATAGGAAGTTATGCTGGTGTAAATACTGCTCCTACAAATGGACTAATAGTTTCTGGATATGTTGGATTAAATAATACAGCAGCGGCAGTTAATGGAGTTACTAGATTAGGAGTAACGGGAAATGGAGACTCATTAGGAAATGGTATCGTAGCACTTAAATCTACTTCTGCTAATGGGTATGGTGTTGGAATTACTTTAGACGCTTCTTCATCTTTAGGAGGTGGAGGTCATAAATATCTCTTTTTCGCTTCAGGTGCAAGTGATGGTGTTGGAGCAGGTACTTTTTCAATATATGATGGAACGGCAAGCGACTATGTATTTCAAAGTTCTCCAAGTTATTTTAAGACAAATGGAGATTTAACAGTATTAGGCACAGGAAACAGCTCATTTGCAGGCAATGTCGGCATAGGGACGACTACGCCCAATTACAAACTGGAAGTTTCCGGAGCCGTAATGCTGGAAGATATGACTGCCCCAACAGCTTCCGCCGGACATTCCGGAATATACTCCAACGGAGGAGAACTTTTTGCTTTAGACGCCGGTGGCAACTCAACCCAAATATCTCCCCACAGCTCGGAAGGACTCTGGATATACAATTCAAAAAATCTTAACACCGGCAGAAAAATAAAAATAGAAATGGAACAATTAACCAAAGAAATGGACAGAATGCTTGGAGGAGGATACTTCTTTGAAAATGGAAAAGGATATGAAGGAGAAAATATCATAGAAAGGCTTCAAAAATCCATTTTGGAATTTGAACAAAAAATTAACAATGTAAACAGTTTAACGCTTAATGGCAGTGTGGAAGAATTCGCGCGAGAGCAATCCGAAAACGGAGCGTTGGTTTTTGAAGAAAATATTTCTTTTGAAAGCCACATTGCTTTCAACGGCGACACAGTAGGCAAAGGAAAAATAAAAGCGGGCGATGAGGAAATAGAGATTGAATTTGAACAAGAATATGAAAGCGAGCCGATCATAACTTTAACATTCGTTGGAGAAAATATTTTGGACGCTAATTTTAAATATACAATAGTTGATAAATCTAAAGAAAAGTTTATAATAAAAATTGAGCCTGTTCAAGAAGAAGATATCAGGTTTAATTGGCACGCATTCGGGACAAATAAAGAAAATAAAGAAGAAGTTGAACAAGAACAAATAGAAACAGAAGAAACAGCCGAAGAAGCGCCAGAAGAAGAAACAGTAGAAGGCGAAGAAGAACCTGAGATTTTGGAAAGTCCTGTTGAGCAAGAAAAAACAGAAGAAGAAATAGAAGAATATGAAGAAGAATCTGAAATTTTTGAAGAGCCAGATGAAGGAGAAGAACAAGAAGAAGCGCCAGAAGAAGAAATAGTAGAAGAAGTATTAGTTGAAACAAAATAAAATTAATAATTAATTTAAACAAAAAACTATGTTGAAAGAAAAAATGAGTGCATCGCGTTCAAACACAAGCGATAACAAAGCGGGAAGGTTAGGCAAAATAATTGTTGTTTTGCTATTTATAGTTTTAGTCGGCGCGTGCGTTTGGTTATTTATCAATTATAACAACGCGCAAAAACAAGTTGATTATTTTTCAAATTTAACCCCAGAAGAAATGAATGAAAAAGCGACAAATGAGTTATTAGAAAAAGTTGGGAAATTAATTGTTTTGCCAAATGATCAAGAGCCAATAGTCAGCACAATTCAAGATATAGATGAGCTGGCAAAAGATCAACCTTTTTTTAAAGACGCTCAAAATGGAGACAAAGTAATAGTTTATAAAGATAGAGCGATTATTTACAGCTTGACAAAAAATATTTTAATTAATGTTGGGCCTGTTTATACGCAAGAAAATGAGGAAGAGGCTGACAATCAAAATAAAAACGAAAATTCTAAAATCAATAAAATTGATACTCAACCTGTTGAAAAAAATATCACTCTTGAAATTAGAAATGGAAGTGAAACAGCAGGGCTTGCCGCTGAATTAAAGAATAAGCTGTCTGCTGAAAAAAATTATAAGGTTATAAGCGTGAATAATGCGACACGCAAAAATTATAACGAAAACATATTAGTTAATTTAAACGGAAAAGATGTTAGCAAATTAGAAGAAGAGCTTGGGACGCAAGCAATAAATTTTCTGCCGGAAGGAGAAGTCCAAAGCGTGGCTGATGTTGTGATTATTTTAGGCAACAAAAAATAATTCCTTTATTCCTTTACGGAAACTATAGCGTTCTGTCATTCCCGCAGAGGCGAGAATAACAGGAATGACAAAAAAGATAAATGTAAAGGAAGTAGCTGAATTGTGGACGAAGAGCTGATGAACGCAACAATAAAATTTATTTGAAAATGAAAAAAGAAATTGTCAAAAGTTTGGAGTTTCTCGTGATGACGGTGATGATTATCGTCGCCATTCCTGTTTTTGCGTCTTCAACTAGCGGAATCATAGATAATAATCATAAATACGCTTGGAGTGAAAATGTTGGCTGGATAAACTTTAAGACAGATAATGGGAATATTAGCATTACTGATTCGGAACTTTCCGGTTATGCCTGGAGTTCCGGTTATGGCTGGATAAATTTATCGCCTCCCACATCTGGCGTGAATAACGACGGATCGGGAAATCTTTCCGGTTACGCCTGGGGTGAGAATGTGGGCTGGATTGATTTTTCCGGAGTCGCGATTAATTCCGATGGATATTTCTCAGGATACGCCAACAGCGTTATTGCCGGTCAAATCAGTTTTAATTGTTCCAATACTGATTCCTGCGCGAATTCGGATTTCAAACTGCGGACCGACTGGCGTCCGCGCGAAGAACGACCTATTTGCAACAACGCTACTGACGATGACAACGATGGGTTAACAGACTATCCTGCCGACCCGGGCTGTTCTTCTTTGGATGACGAAGATGAAACGGATCCGGGCAGCGGACTTCCGCCTTCGGCGTATAACTCTCCTTTATCTCCTCCTCCGTCTTCAAATAATCCGGGAGGAGTTTTTAGCGTTGTAATAAATAATAATGATGAATATACAAACAACAAAACGGTTTTATTAAAATTAACTGCCGGAGAAAATACGGCGAGAATGGCTATCTCAAATAGCATTAAATTTGTGAACGCCAGCCAAATACCATTTCAAGAAAATATGGAATGGGAAATAAATAATAGCGGAATTGTCTATGCCAGATTCTATACCAAATACGGGTATAAATCCCAAACTGTTTCGGACAGTATTATTCTGGATAATATTGCTCCGAAAATTAAAATAACCGGGATTAAAGATTATTACGATTCTGCGGAAGATGTTATTTTAATCGCCAAAACTGAAGCAAACGCAGAAGTTGTTTTATACTGGGATGAAAAATACGGTTTAGCTTATGCTGATGGACAAGGAGAATTAATAATGAATTTGGGAAAAATGCCAGCGGGCGATTATCGACTGGAATTATTTTCCATAGATTTGGCTGGAAATAAAGGAGATGTTTTGTTCGCCAATTTAATAATTAAAAAAGTCAAAAAAACAAAAGAAATCTCTGAAAATCAGGAAAATAAACCGATAGAGCAAGTACAACAAAAATTTTATGAACCGATTATTTCTCCCAAAAACAAATTTTCTGAAGAACTGATCGAAAAAATATCAAAATTTTTTGAACCTGTATTTCCAAAATTTCCTAAGTCAAAACCCAAAAAGCCAAAAGAAATAATTACAATTCCGAAAAAGACACCTTTAGTGATGCGTAATCAATGGAATCTTTTTCCTCAAGAGCAAATTAATGAATTTGTTTTAGCTCCGTTGCCGAAAGGATTGAAACGGCTGGCGAAGAAATTCCCGAAACTTCAGGAAACTTTTGACAAAGTGGGAATTGATAAAATTACCGATCTCAAAAAGTTGCGAAATTCAGAATTGTCTCTTCCCGGACTTTCCAAGTATTCATTATTCTCAAAAAAGGAACTGGCGCTTTTGAAAAATATTCCTTTAAGCAAGCTTCCAAGCGAAATCAAAAACAAAATTCCGTCGGAAATGATTTTCGCGAGAATAGGAGATGAAAAAAGCATTGATTTTGATATTAAATTAAACATTAGCGATCAAGGTAAAATTCAACAAAGGATAAACGCTATTTCAGGACAAAAACTCATTTTAACAGTCAGACCTGAAAGAAAAGCAAAAAGCGTCTATGGATATTTGGCGTTTACCGAAAGAAAGAATCAAAAATTTAGTTTTCAAAATGAAATTCCAAAAAATAAATTTTGCAATTTGTTTAATTCCATTATTTTTGCCAAACCGGTCTTTGCCGAAAATTACGCGAATGAAGTGGAAGAGGAATTTATTTCTCAAAAATTTTCTTATGCGGACAAAGACAATGATGGTCTCTGGATTGCTGAGATCGTAGCTCCGATAGTAGAGGGCGAATATGAAGTTATAACTTTGATAGAATACGAAGATCCCGATTTGGGAACGCGAATGATCAGGCTGACAACCATTGTTGACCCGGAAGGATATGTATATGAAATGATAAAAGATCAAGAATTAAGAATTAGGAACGCGACTGTTTCCATCTACCAGCTGAATTCTGAAAGTGACGAATATGAACTTTGGCAAGCCGACAATTACCGACAAAAAAATCCGCAGACAACAGACGCGACCGGTCGCTATTCATTTCTTGTCCCAGAGGGAACTTACTATCTTGCGGTTGAAGCCGCGGATTATTCATTTTATCAATCCGAACCTTTTACTATCCAAGAAGGTTTCGGAATTCATCAAAATATTAAGCTAAAATCGAAAAACGCTTGGTTAAAAATTATTGATTGGAAAGTTATCGCAATTTTACTGCTGTTCGTTTTAGTGGTTTGGAATTTTTGGAGAGATAAAAAAAGAAGCTTTCATAATTCATAATTCATAATTTATAAACACTATGTCAAAACAAACAAAAATTTTATCAATTGTTATTATTGTTCTCATCGCAAGCAATATCTTTTTTGCCGCAAAATATTTTTTGTTGCGGGAAGAATTTAATCAAGTTAAAGCTATTGCGAATGCAAAAAATACCAATGAAAAAGCTTTAAATTTTACCAAGCTTTTTGTCGCGGAAGTTTTAAAAGCTGATGGTGAGGTTGATTTTGAAACGCGCTTGAAACTGGAAAATGCGGTTCGCGAATTAAATAATGATGAAATTTTATCCCAGTGGCAAAAATTTATAGAAAGCGAAACAGAAGAAGACGCGCAAGTGGAAGTCAAGAATTTGTTGGAAATGTTAATTAAAGAAATTGAATAGCAAGCTCTGCTATAAAATGTGAAATAGACTAACTTGTTCTAATAATTTCACTTTTGCAAATTAAAAAAAATATATGAAGAATATTGTTCGTTGAGACTTACCGGATTCTCGCCTCCGCGGGAATGACAAAAATAATGGGAATTATTTTAACAAGTTGGTATAAAGTGAAGAAGTCTTATAATTTAGAAAGTTGATTGATATAAATATGAAAAATTTAAATTTTTTTTATAAGTTTCTAAATAACGAAAAATATTATCCTTGGTATATTCTGATTTTAAGCGTTGCTGTTTTATTTTTTCAATTGGAAGGATCAGTTGGTAATTGGGACGAAGCTGCTTATAGCCAGATCGCTAAAGAAGGTTTGCAGTCAAATAATTGGATTGATTTTCATTATTTCGGGAAATTGTGGTTTGAAAAACCGCCTCTTGTGATTTGGCTGACGATGACCTCGTTTAAGATTTTTGGAATTAATGAATTTGCCGTCTGGTTTTTTCCGGTAATTTTTGGAATTTTTGGTGTAGTTGGAACATATTATTTGGGCAAGTATTTATTCAATTCAAAAGTAGGATTGTTTGCTGCGTTAGTTCTTCTGTCTATTCCACACTATATTCTAATGGCCAGAAATAATATGATGGATATATTTTTGGTAAGTAATTCTGTTGTATCTTTTTTATTTTTAATCAAGTCTAAAAAGAACACTAAATATCTAATTTTGTCAGCGGTGTTTTTGGGTTTGGCGTTTATATCAAAAAATGTTATTGCGCTGTTAAATCTGCCGGTGTTTTTTTATTATCTTTATATAGATAATCAGCTAAGTACTCTGAAAAATAAATATTTTTATTTGTCCGTCGTTGTATTTTTAGCGATAACATTGCCTTGGCATCTTGTTATGTTTCTTAAATATAAATGGGATTTTTGGAACAGTTATGTCGGTTTTCACTTAATAACAAGATATATGGAAAATGTTGTTATTGGCGGATCGGAAGATATTCTGCACTATTTTAAAGTTATCGTTTTGAGAAGCGGTTCGTGGTGGTTTGTTTTTTTGGCTCTTTCGCCGATTATCTTAAAGGATATTTTGAATAAAATAAACCGTCAAAAATTATATCTGCTCATCTTTTGGATAGCGCTAGTTATTTTATTTTTTACATCTTCCTCAACAAAAGTGCACCATTATATCTTGCCGATGTATATTCCATTTTCAATCTTAATTGCCTACGGGATGTATCAAGCATATCTAAAAAAATCAATCTTTTTGGTAATAGCCATTTTTTCATTATTTATAAGTGTAAGTCAAGAGGCAATTTTGCGGGTAGCCGATTTTGGAGAATCAATGTTATTGCTTCCATTTATTTTGCACAATACATTTTTCAATTATGAATATATAATTTACGCTATTACTACTATTACAATTGCGTTCATATTCTATAATTATTTTTCAGGAAACAGAAAATTTTCTTTAAAAATCTCACTGATCCTCATTTATCTTTTCGCCGCGCTCTTACCGTTAAAACCGGATAGGTTTCCATTATCCAGGGAAGTGATGAAACTTTCTGAAGGTAAAAAAATAGAAACAATTTACTATTTTGACTATTACAATAAAAACGCCGGAGGATCTTTGAGATATTATAATTACCCGATTAAAATAGAAGTATTAAATAAATTGGAGGGAAATAATTATATTGAAGGCAGTTCTTCCTACTGTTTGATTAACAGAACTGATTTTAGCACTAGCGATAATTTAAACAAATCGGAGAAATTGGATTATGATTTTTATCCATGTGAGATTGCAAAATAAAAGAACGAAAGTGATATGATATTGTGTTATCTTATTTTTTATTTTATTGATTAATACCCGCAAGATTAGATTAACCTGTTTTAATTAAATAAAATTTGTGTTAAAATATAGATATGGGAAAAGAAATTTATACCTGTCTATAATGAAAAAGAGTGATAAAGGAAACACTATTCAGATTCAGTATAATGATTTTTTTCCGTCAAAAATTATAATAGCGAGATAATTGTTGTTAATGATGATTCTTGTGATAATACGATTGCTATTGTAAAGGAATTGAAGCCAGTAATTAAAAAACCTGACTATGGGGATTTGATGTTGAGATTTTGGCTTTGGCGGATAAATTTGGATATAAAATAAAGTCGGCGCCGATCGTCTGGAAGAATAAAAAAAATAGCAAGATGCGTCTAAAAGATTGCGCCTTAACGCTGGCAGATTTGTTTAAAATAAAAATGAATTTAATAAGAAAAAAAATATGACAAAAAATAAAAGAGAGAAAATTTTTTCACAATTAAGAAAAGATCTTGTAAGCGGAACATGGGTTGTCTATTCAACAAAAAGAAATGAAAGACCTGATTTTTCAAAAAGAAAGTCACAAGAAAAAGAAAGTAAAAAAAATAAAAAGAATTGTCCGTTTTGTAAAGAAAATATATCCAGTCAGGAAAAAGATGTTTTGGTATATTTGAAAAATAATAATGATTGGAGCTTGAAAGTATTTCCGAATAAATTTCCAGCGCTCTATTCTAAATATAAAGATATTAACAAAAGGGAGCATGGACCGTTTGAGGTAATAGACGGAGTGGGGTATCACGAAGTTTTGGTAACCGAAGATCACGAAAAAGATATTCCGGATATGGAAATTGAAAGCGTTGCCGAAATAATAGACGCTTATCAAGAGAGATACATAGCGCTGATGAATAGAAAGCATATAAAATATATTTGCATTTTTAAAAATTATGGATCCGAAGCAGGAGCATCTGTTAGGCATCCGCACAGTCAAATAATTGCAATGCCCGTGATAGATCCCGATGTTTTCAGGAGTCTGAGTGGAAGCGAGGAGTATCATAAATCTCATTTGGAATGTGTCCATTGCACAATGATTGAATGGGAAAAAAAGAGTGGCAAAAGAATAATATTTGAAAATGAGGAATTCATTATTATTTGTCCGTTTGTTTCCCGAGTGCCTTTTGAAATGAGAATTTATCCAAAAAGACATCTGTCATATTTTGAAAGAATTACAGATGAACAAAAAATAAAATTGGCCGAAGCGATGAAATTTTGTTTATCAAAATTAAAAAAGAATTTAAACGATCCGGCCTATAATTTATTTTTACATACTGCGCCATGCAACGGACAAATCTATGATCACTATCATTGGCATTTTGAAATTTTCCCAAAAACAAATATTTGGGCTGGACTTGAACTTGGCACAGGAATAGAGGTTTGCTCGGTTATTCCCGAAAGAGCGGCGCGGATATTGAAGGAGTGAAAAATATAATCAAAATAATTTTTTAGTATGAATATTATTGCATTGGTGAATCAAAAAGGAGGGGTAGGAAAATCCACGACGGCTGTGAATCTGGGGGCTTATTTGGTCGCGCGCGGCAAAAAGGTTTTGTTGATTGATATGGATCCGCAGGCAAACGCGACAACCGGACTTGGGTTTAAGTCAGAAAATGTGGAACAAAGCGTCTATGACAGTCTGGCGGGAAAAACATTTTTAAAAGACATAATTTTGAAAACATCTTTGCTTGGTTATGACCTTGTCCCAGCTACGCAGGATTTGGCTGGCGCGACAATTGAACTTGTGGAAGTCGTAGACAGAGAATATAAATTCTATAACGCCGTTAAAGATATTAAAAATAATTATGATTATATTTTAATTGACTGCCCGCCGAGTCTGGGTTTATTGACCGTGAACAGTTTAACCGCGGCTGATAAAATTATTGTTCCGGTTCAGTGCGAATATTATGCCTTGGAGGGATTGAGCCAGCTTTTGAATTCAATAGATCTTATTAAAACAAATTTAAAAGAAGATTTGGAAGTTATGGGCGCGGTTTTGACAATGTATGATAAAAGGAACCATCTTTCGCGCCAAATTATCAAAGAAGTCAGAAGGCATTTTCCCGGTTATGTTTTTGACGCGGTAATTCCAAGAAATGTTTCGCTTGCCGAAGCGCCGAGTTTCGGAAAAACGATTTTGCAATACGCGCCCAATTCCGCCGGCGCGAAAGCGTATAATTATTTGGCAAGGGAGGTGATAAGCATTTAAGTATTTTAACATATAAACATTTAAACAAATGACAAAAACAAGTTTGGGAACGGGACTGTCTTCCTTGATTCCCAATAAATTAAATAAAGAAAATAATATTATTTCTTTGCAAAAGAGAAGTTCTATGAATTTAGATGAGGTTATTAAAATTCCAATTGGCAATATTGTTCCAAATCCGAAACAGCCAAGAAAATATTTTGCTGAGGAAAATTTAAGAGAGCTGTCTGAATCTATTAAGAAACATGGCGTAATTCAGCCGATAATAGTTACTAAAATAGATGATGACAAATATGAGCTTATTGCCGGCGAGAGAAGGTTACAGGCGTCAAAGCTTGCTAAACTGAAAGAAATTCCAGCGATCGTCCGGCTGGCGACAGATCAGCAAAAATTGGAACTGGCGCTTGTTGAAAATGTTCAAAGGCATAATTTAAACGCGATTGAAGAAGCAAAAGCGTATCAAGAGTTGCATAATGAATTTAATTTAACGCAGAAAGAAATAGCCAAAAGAACCGGAAAAAGCAGATCTACAATTACCAATATTATCAGATTGCTTGAGCTTCCGGTTGAAATTCAGCGGGGAGTCATTGAGGAGAAAATAACCGAGGGACACGCGCGCGCAATCTTAGGTCTGGAAAATCCGGAAAAACAAAGAGCGCTTTATGAATTGATCTTGAAAAATAATTTAACTGTGCGAGCTGTTGAAGATAAAGTTAAAGAAATCACGGTGCATGCTCACAAAAGAAAAGCTTTCAAACAAGCTGATCCTTATCTTCAAAATTTGGAGGATGGCATCCGTGAAAAACTGGGAACCAAAATTAAAATTAAAAAACGAGGAACAACCGGAAAAATCACAATTGACTTTTTTTCAGAGGAAGAATTTAAAAAGATTATTGAGTTGTTGAAATAAGCTGATAAGACTAAATTGTTATGGCAAATATAACAAAGTCTAAGCTCTTTCTTTTTTCCTGCCTCTTTTTTATTTTTGGAATTTTTCTTGGTTCATATTATTCACTTTCTGTTTGGATCTTATTTTTACTGGTGGGAGTTTCAATCTCACTTATTTTTTTATTTTCTTTCTCTCGCCCCAGCACTTTTCCAGAGAGAGAAGGAGAGAGGGCAGTCAAGAAAAAATTATCGTCCCGTCGGAGTTTCTCAATAGAGGACTCTGGCAAGAAAGCGCGCAATTTGACGGAGTCCTCTGTTGAGAGACTCCAGCAGGACAAGAAAAGTAAAGAAGTTTTAGAGAAAATAAAAATATTATTTTTCTTACTCATTTTTTTATTGCTGGGATTTGCAAGGGTTGAAAGTGTAAAATTAAGCAAAGAGGATATTCTAAAAATTGATAGATTAAATAACGAAAGTGTTTCAATAAGCGGCAAAATTTCCGGAATGCCAGAAATGAAAAACGGCAAACAGAAAATAATAATTGAAAATGTAAAAAATGCGGAAGATAAAAATAATGAAATTAATGGCAAAATTATTGTTTATACAGAAAGATATCCGGAATATAATTTGGGTGATATAATTTATTTAAGAGGGAAAATAAAGATCCCCGAGGATTTTGAGGGATTTGAATATAGGAATTATTTGCTGGCAAAAAATATTTATTACATTTTATATTATCCAAAAATAGAATTAAAAGAAAAAAATAAAGGAGAACTTTATAATAAAATCATTGATTATAGAAAGTATGCGAATGATCTAATTAAAAAAGTATTGCCTCAGCCGCAGGCGGGGATTGTCAGCGCGATGACATTGGCGATAAAATCAGACATAAGCGAGGAAACTTTGGAAGTTTTTAATAAAACAGGCACGAGGCATATCATCGCGATTTCCGGAATGCATATGGCAATCGTCGTTCTGGCTCTAATGTATCTTTTGCTTGCTGTCGGATTGAATAGAAATCACGCGTTTTATTTCGCTCTTTCAGGAACTATATTTTTTGTAGTTCTTGTCGGGTTTCCTCCGTCAGCTGTTCGCGCGGCGATAATGGCGGGGCTGGCGCTATTCGCGATAAGAATCGGACGGCTGAAAAACGCTGGAAACGCAATTGTTTTCGCGGCAGTTTTGATGCTTTTATGCAATCCGAATTTATTGCGATACGATACCGGTTTCCAGCTTTCCTTTGCCGCGATTCTGGGAATAGTTTATATTTTTCCGAAACTGGATAATCTCTTTGAAAAATATTTCGATGTTCTGAAAATAAAAACAGTTTTTCTAATGACCGTCTCGGCGCAAGTCGCAACTCTGCCGATTATAATAAACAGCTTTGGAAATTTTTCCCTGCTTTCCGTTTTGGCGAATGTTTTAATTTTGCCGCTTGTCCCAATTGTAATGCTCGGTGGCTTTCTATTAATAATCATCGGTTTCGCGAATCTGTATCTGGCGCAGATATTAGCATATTCGATTTGGCTGATTTTGTTTTATCAGATTGAAGTAATAAAATTTTTTGCGGGATTGCCATTTGGTTTTATGAATTTTAGTAAAATCGGATTTTTGGTTACCGGGATCTATTATTTGATCCTAGTTCTATGGTTGAATTTTGGGAGTATAAAAAAAATACGTCTTTAAATTTTTATAGACTTTAAGGCGCGGATTGTTAGTTTTAACCAAACATTACATTAGGCACTTCTATTTGTTCGAGAAAAAGTCTTTCTTAAATACCAGAACATTTAAGGCGGTAAGGGGACCGATCTTAGTACTATACTTATTATTCATATAGGACACGAACTCTATTTTGTACCTTTATAAAACCACAGTATTTGCCATTTTATATTTATTTGCTATACTAGTAAAGTGGATGATTTGCGGGTATCGTATAATGGCTTATTATATCAGCCTTCCAAGCTGAGGACACGGGTTCGATTCCCGTTACCCGCTCAGGAATTGAATTTTGAATATAGAATATAGAATAATAAGCGCAGTTATAAAATATATTTATGGACACTATTTTTCACGGGTTTCTAACATATTTAATCTTTAGAAAAAAGAAATATAAATATAAAGTTGCTTTTTGGGGAATGGTGCCGGATTTTTTTCCGGTGTTCGCTTTGATCTATTTTGTTTATTTGAAGCTTTTGGAACCGTCAGAAAATCCAGTGTTGTTTACCAGCTTTGTTTATAATGAAAGTCTGTTTATTTATCTTTTTTCGCACAGTTTAACACCGTATCTTATTATTTCTTTGGGATTGCTTGCGTTAAAGAAAAAACAGTATTGGTTTCCTTTAATTGGTGGTGGGCTGCATATTTTTGTTGATATTCTAACTCACAGCGAAGGAACGGTAAAAACTTTCTATCCTTTTTATTCTTATGAAAAATTATCATTCACTGCCCACTATTTTTCTGATGAGAACATAGTGTTTGTCGGTGCTTGTTGGATAATATTACTTCTTATCTATTTTAAAACTGTAAAAAACAAAAAATTAAAAAGCGCGAGTTCTTAATAAAGTCTATCATAAAAATGAATCTCATAGAAACAAAAAATATAATTTCACAAAAACAAAAAACACAAGCAGTTTTTGGACGAAAGCTGTTTTTTTTCGCTACTCTGTTAGTGGTGGCAATATCTGTGATTCAGATTCAAACGGTTAAAGCTGATAGCATGGGAGAAAACAAAACATTTTTAATTGATTCTTCTTATGATTATGACAGCCGTTCGGAAATAACGGCGACTCTCAAAAAAATCGGTTCAAACGCGTATTTTTATGTTGAAGATGATTATTTCAATGAACTGTCAAGCGATTCTAAAATAGAATTTTATTCGCAATTAAATTCTTTAATTTCGGAATTTGACAGTGTTGTTTATCCAAAAACAAGAGAAGCATTTGGATATGAGTGGAGTCCCGGAATTGACAGTGACAAAAAAATTACTATTCTTTTTACGGAAATGAAAGAAAATATCGGAGGATATTTTAATCCAAATGACGAATATAAAAAAGAAAAGGTGGTTGGAGAAAAAAGCAATGAAAAAGAAATGTTTTATTTAAATCTTACTTTTATAAACGACAAAAGAATTGAAAGTTTTCTCGCGCATGAGTTTCAGCATATGATTACTTGGTATCATAAAACAAAGCTAAAAGGGCTTTTTGACGATGTTTGGCTTAACGAAAGCAGGTCTGAATACGCTCCAACGGCGACTGGTTATGACAATGATTATATTTCAAGCAATCTTAGCGTGAGGGTAGAAAACTTTTTATTAGGTTCAAGCTATGAAGACTCATTGACAGGATGGAAAAATGAAATTGATGATTATTCGTCAGTTAATTTATTTGCGCAATATCTGGCGGATCATTACGGAAAGACAATTTTTAAAACGATGGTTGAAAATGATGCGGTTGGAATCGGAAGTGTGAATAAAGCTTTGGAAAGTTCGGGATATTTAAGTGTTGATTTTAGAAGCGTATTCACAAATTGGACCGTTGCAAATTATCTAAATGATATTTCGCTTTTTGATGATGATCGGTATGGATATAAAAATTCAAATTTGTGTTATAATAATCTGCATCTTGATCCGACAAAAAGCTATACTATAAGTAACAACAATCCGGCGAGATTAACAGAAAGAATGGACGACTGGAGCGCCAGATACTATGAATTTAAAGTGGCGAAAGGAGAATACAAGAACAATATCATTGAGATTGATTTTAGCGGTGATAATTCCGGAAAATTCAGTGTTCCTTATATAATTTATCATGATGACGGAACAGAGGAAATCTATGAATTAGCGTTAGATAACAATCAAAACTCAAAGATTCGCATTGATAATTTCGGAAAAAATATTTCATCTATTTTAGTGATTCCAAGCAGCCAAAAAAAAGAAAGTGGGTTCGGTTATAATATTGATAATTATCCATTCTCAATATCTGTGAAGTTGACAGGTGTCAAGACTTATGCTGACGGATCTCTTTTGCGGGCAAGCAATGATGAAAAAGTATATCTTATTGAGAATGGCAAGAAGAGATGGATCACAAGTTCTGCCGTGTTCGCATTGAATGAGTATGAATGGAGCGATGTCGTATTGGTCATTTCAAAGGAATTGGAATTATATAAAACTGGCGAAGATATAATTGTTTCCAGACTAAAAAAAGATGGCAGTTTGGTTAAAGGCGCCGGAAATAAAATTTATCTTATTGAAGATGGCAAAAAAAGATGGATTACCACAGCGGAAGCTTTTGTTTCTAACGGGTATGACTGGAATGATGTAATAACTGTTTTTGACGAAGAGCTGACTTTGTATCTGGACGGAGAAAATATTTATGTAAATATTAAAGACGGAAGTCTTGTCAAAAGTGGCGGCGCAAAAGTGTATCTTATTGAAAACAATAAAAAAAGATGGATTACCACGGCAGAGATTTTTATTTCAAACGAATATGATTGGGGGAACATAATTATAGTTTCGGAGGAAGAATTGGGAGCGTATATTGAAGGGAAGGAAATAGAATAATATAAGCGACTGGAGTCCTGACGAAAGTCAAGGTGAAATATCAATAAACCTTTTTATAAATAACATTCTGCGAAACTACTTTCTTGCCTCAACGGAAAAGAATAATACCGCAATTGATTTTGCGGTTTTTTTTAACTTTTTTGGTTGATATGATTATGATATTATGCCAGTAGAAATTGAATAACAATTTAGTAACCTAACCTTTGAGCTTTTTGTTTGAAGTATGGTTTAAATCCATTCACATAAAAGCGGTCTTCTGATCGGTACTATGTGAATGGTCTTTGCCCGAAAGGGCATTAGGTGATCCGAAAGGACCGCCGCCGACGGGAGACCTTTTTTGTAAAGAGTGTTTATTATTAAGATTAAAAAATTTAAAACATATGAATTTTTTTAAAAAACTTTTTCAGAATAATTTTGATAAAACACGAGAAACTTGTATCTCTATTTATCAAAAAGCTAAAAAGAAAAGACCAAATAAATCAGAAAAAGATTATTTAAAAATTGTGTTATTAACAAAACCACCATTTGATTATTTACCAGATGAAATAATTAATTCTACTTTAAATAATTTTGACAATATTAATAACTTGGCATTCTATATTGCTACTATACACAAGGATAAAACATTTTGGTTTTTTAGGGAAAAAAATTTAAAGTATGATAAAGAAAATATAAAATCAAGAAACCAACAATTTTTTGTTGAATTTTGGAAAAAATAAAATTTTACAGATTAAAATCTGAACTCCAAAATCTGAATTTCAAATTCTGGAGGTCAGGTTTTAACCTGTAAGATTGTGTTGAAGTTTTATTTATTGTTAAGATTAAAAATATGAAAGATCAGAAATGTGAAGAAAAAATAGAGCAAGAAATTTCAGATCAAATAATAATTTGGATTAAGAGTAAGCCAAAAGTAAGTCAAGCAAAAATTAAAAATAAAATTATACAGGAAATCACGAAGAGAGATTATTTAAAAGAAGATTGGCAGATACACTATGCGACAGAAAGAATTATAATTTTTGTAAAGAAGAAACAAAAAAATCAAGAACTACTAATTTGGAAAAAATATTTTTCAGGATGGAATTTTGTTATTAATTGTCTTATTGCTTTAATCCCCGCAAGTATAGTAATTGGTATTTTACGAGAAATGGGTTTAGGAGGTGCGTTAATAATTGGAAGTATTTTGTTTGGATTTATTTATTTGGCAGGATTTGTCAGAGAAAAAATCAGTAGTAAAATTAGACAACTACTTCTGTTGGTTCAGTGTCTCTGACCTGAACCGGATATTTCTTAAAGCATAATTAAAAAAATAATTTGTGATTTTGAAATTGATAGTTGGTTATAGAAGCATTTTAAGAAATACAAGGTTCAGGTCAGAGACACTGAACTAACTAAAAACAATAAAATAAAAACTGTTAATACTTCAAAACAAAAGGAATTGTTTACAAAACAGTTCCTGCAATAAAGTCGTAGGGGTTGACCTGTGTGTCAACCCAGAAAATGGGATAAAGTAAAATTTATCCTGTATTCAGGGCAGACTGTCCCTACGACGATATCATAATAAACAAAACCTGCTTTATTAGCAGGTTTTTAGGATCAACTAACCCTATATTTCGATTAGGCAGGGCAGTTTTTGCTTCATTTCACAAAATATGTTATATTAAAAACAGTAATTTTCTGGAATGACAGAAAATAAGGAAGTCTTAAAAATATAATTATGTCTTACAAAATTCCCAAAAATATATTTTCAAAAATAACAGCGATTATTTTTATAACAGCGTTTTTTACGCCTGTTTTTGCTTTTGGCGCGGTGCCGAATAATCCGGACATTCCGAAAATAATCACAAGGTCGGAGTGGGGAGCGGATGAAGATAAAACGACTTGGGAAACGGAATATGCTCGTGTTGAAAAGTTTATTATTCATCATTCCGGAAGTTCAAAGCCGGAGCCGCCTGAAGCGGATGCGGATGGGAGCGGAGAATATAAAGATAAAGTCAAAGCTATTTACAGTTTTCATGCGAGTAAATGGGGCGATATTGGTTATAATTATTTAATTGATCCGAATGGAAATATTTATGAAGGAAGGTCTGGCGGAAATGGCGCTATTGGCGCGCATGCCGGCAAAAGCGATGAAGGAAATAAAGGTGGAAATAATGTTGGAAGTGTCGGTATATCGGTTCTGGGAACTTATGGATATACATACGACAAAACATTGAAGAATGGGGAGACGGAAGAAGTAACAATTTCTCATCCGCTGACGCAAAAAATTGTTACCTCGCTGGAAAAATTGATTGGCTGGGTAGCGGCGAATAATAATATGAACTTAAATAAAGTCAGCGATTTTCACGGAAGAAATATTGACGGAGTTGTCGGGCATAGAGATGTCGGGGCGACGAATTGTCCGGGCGATAACTTACACCAAAAACTTGATAGTATTCAAAAAAACGCGATTGCTTACGCGAACAAATATAAGAATTACGTTTATCAGCTTGGCGGAGACAAAGCGGTTTATGTTTTTGCCGATGGATATAAAATAAAATATAAATCAAAAGAAGATCTGCCGACTGTTTATAAAAACAGAGCTATTAAGCCGATTTCAAAATCGCAGCTCAACGCTTATAAATACAAAAATATTATCACTTATCCCGACGGAAGCTTGTTGAGAGAATTTGATGAGCCGGATGTTTATTATTTGGAAAACGGAAAGAAGAGAAAAATGAATATTAACGCTGAGGAATTTGAGAAAATGGGGTTTGAGTGGAGCGAAATAAACAAAGTATTCGCCAGCGATTTGAATATATACGACAATGGAAAAACAATCAAGTATGGTCCGGATAATACTTTGATGAAAGACGCGGTTGGAAATGTTTATCTGGCGCAAAATGGAAAGAAAAGAAAATTCACTTCTCCCCAGCTTTTTGAGCATCTGAATTATAAATGGGGAGATATTAAAGAAGATAACGAGATGGGATTTTATCTGGACGGATCTGATATGGTTTATCGGGACGGAACTTTAATTGCAAACGGAAACAGCGCAGAAATGTATTTGGTTAAAGACAAGCAAAGGCGGGAAATAACTTCCGAAAAATTATTGACTGTTTTGGGTTATCAAAAAAGCAAAGTTCTTTCTATAACAGAAGATGAAATAAATCATTTTCCGGTTGGCAAAAAAATGGTTTATCCCGATGGCACTTTGATCCGCGCGGAAAGTTCTCCCGCTATTTATCTTGTGAAGAACGGAAAAAAGAAAATGATTACCTCGGGAACTTTATTTGAAAAATTGGGATATAAGTGGAGAGATGTTATTGATATCAATGAAGACGAAGCGAGCAATCATCCGGATAATGGAAATGTTCTGTATCCCGATGGGATATTGATTAAATCAATAGATGATCCAACGGTCTATCTGCTTGAATCGGGCAAGAAAAGAAAGATCACTTCGGGAATTTTGTTTGAGGAACTGGGATATAAATGGAGTGAAATAGTCTCTGTCCATCCCGACGAAATGAAAGAATATTCACTCGGGAAAATTCTGACCTATCCTGACGGAACGCTGATCAGAAGAAACGGTTTTCCTGTTGTTTTCAAAATAGAAAACGGACAGAGAAAAGAGTTCACTTCAATAACGCTTTTTGAAGCGACAAATAGCGAATGGTCGGATGTTATCGTTCTTAGCGACGAAGAATTTTTGGCATATCCAAATGGAGGAGTTCTGAAATATCCGGACGGAATTTTATTAAAACAAAACGGGAGCGATAAAATTTATGTTGTGAAAAACGGAACCGGCGAGTGGATCAAAACGGCGGAGGAATTTCTGGGAGCGGGATATAAATGGTCGGATATAATTGAGATTAGTTCTGCAGAGATGAGTTTTTATGTAAAAGGATCTAAAAGTGAAGATGTAAGGAATAATAATAGCTCAAATAATAACTCGGGTGAGGATGAACAAGATGGCTCTAATCAGGAAACTGGAGCCAACGGTGACAACGGTGACAACGGTGACAAACACATCTCTAACCCTTCTCAAGAGGAGGATAGTAATAATGAAAATGATGACGATAGTTCTGACGATGCCGGTGAAACTGACGAACCGAAAATGAGAGTTGCTATTTATTCAATTAAAGATGGCGGTGAAGATATTGTTGTTACGGCAAACGGCGCTTATTCCGTAAATTATTACAATTCTAACGAAACGATAAATAAGACAGAAAATAAATTAGCCAGCGAGCAAACGAGCGTTTCGTACTTTGATTCAGATTCTTATATAAAATTTATTCCTTCGGCAAATAATGTTATTATGCAGGTGTTGTCATATAGCGACGAACATAACCCAGCTTGGGATAAAAATATTAGTGACGAGTTCAAGGGGAATGATAATAGATTTAGGGGGAATATTGAAGTTAGATATTCTGGAAAATCTGATAAGCTTTGGGTTATCAATGAATTGCCGTTGGAAGATTATACAAATGGAATATCTGAAGCGTCAAGTAGCAGCCCGGAAGAATATTTGAAAGCGTTTTCAACAATCGCGCGAACTTACGCGATGTATTATATTAAAAAGGGAGGAAAGTATTCTGGGGAATCGTTTTATTTAAAAAACAGCAGACCTATTAAAGGCAGTGTACCTCCGATTTCTAACGGAAACGATCAAATCTACAAAGGGTATAATCTTGAGATGAGAACGCTGGAGATTTCTTTGATAAACAAATCGACAGAGGGGTATATCATAAATTATAATGATAGTCCAATAGTTGCGGCGTATTCTTCCGATTCAGGAGGAGTGACAAAAAGTGGATGTGAAGCGTTTGGCAGTTATTATTGCGACAATGATGATTTTGGTTATCTTGCCGGTGGAGTAAGCGATCCGGATGGTATAGAACACAATGCTGGTACGGTTGCTTTGAGTCACGGTGTTGGAATGAGCGCGGTCGGCGCGTATCAAATGGCTGTTAATGGAAGTTCTTGGGAAGAAATTATCAAGCATTATTATTTGGGAGTTGAAGTTGAGAAATATTACTAAAAAATAAATTGATATCTAAAATAAAAATATGGAGAAGGAAAAAAATAAAATGACTATGGAAAAACTAGCTGAAATGACACAGCAAGGATTTAAAGCGTTGGAAGATGGATTAGAAAATAAAGTTGGCGGATTAGAAAATAGAATGGATGGAAAGTTCAATAAACTTTTAACCGGACAGGATCAGATTCTAAAAAGATTGGAGGATTTAGAAGCAGATAACACAATAGATGTATCTGCTCATCGTCGGCAGGAAGACAAACTGGAAAATCATGAAGAAAGAATCATCGTTGTGGAAGAAAAATTAGAGATTGATTCAGTAGTTTAAAGTTTTAATTTAATACATATGAATAAATTTATAAAAAAAGCGACACTTTCAATTTTTGCGGTGATTATGTTTTTTACTACAAAAATAGAAGGAGCCAGCGCGCAGATTCCTATTGAAATAAAAAACCCGATAAAAACAAGTGATTTCGCGAAGATTGTTGAAAATTCTTTGTTATGGATTTTATCAGTTGCCGGGGTTATAACAATTTTTATGCTCGTTCTCGGAGGAATTATGTATATGACGGCAGGAGGAGACGAGCAAAAAGTGGCAACAGCGAAAAAAGTAGTTACCTGGACTATAGTGGGACTGGGTTTAATTCTTCTTTCATATTCAATTATGGCGGTATTAGATAGTATTTTGACCTAATAAAATATGCAACAAAAAGATGTTTATATAATCGTTCTAAATTGGAATGGCAAGAATGATACGATAGAATGCATAGAATCATTGCAGAAAATAAACTATGATAATTATAAAATCATTGTTGTTGATAATGGTTCGGAAGATGATTCTGTTTCTGAAATAAAGAAAAACTTCCCTGAAGTGAAAATTATTGAAAACAAAAAAAATCTTGGCTTTGCGGGTGGGAATAATGTTGGAATGAAATATGCCGTGGAAAATAAAGCGGATTATGTTTTGCTTATTAACAATGACACAACAGTTGATGAAAATTTTCTTACGAAACTGGTTAAAGCAGGGGAATCAGATGAAAAAATCGGTCTTCTCGGATCTAAAATATATTTTCATAGCGAACCGAACAGAATTTGGTTCGCGGGCGGGAAGGTGAATTGGTTGGGAAATAAAGGCACGCATCTTGGGCTGAATGAAATTGACAGCGGTCAGTATGATAAAATAAGCGAAGTGGATTATTTAACAGGGTGCTGTTTGCTTATCAAAAGAGAAGTTATTGAAAAAATAGGGGTTTTGGCGGAAGATTATTTTTTATATTATGAAGATACTGATTTTTCGGCGAGAGCAAAAAATGTCGGTTATAGAATTATATATGTTCCGGAATCAAAGATTTATCACAAGATTTCAAGATCAACAAAGCCAGGATCTTCAAATTATATTTATTACCATGTCAGAAACGGGTTGGTAATGGCAAAAAGAAACGGATCATTTTTGAATAAAATAACAATTTATCCATATTGCATTTTTTTATTTTTAAAACAGATCATTAAAATTATTTTTCTGCCTCAAAAAAGAAACTGGGCTTATGCGGTTCTGAGAGGAGAAAAAGATTTCTTGTTAGGAAAGATGGGAAAAGCAAATTAGAAAAATATCAGCTGGGGACTATTTTACGATCTGATGGCAAATGGGGAATTGAAACAAACAATTAAGCGATAATAAAAAACGAAAAAATGCTTTGAATAATTCAGGGCATATTTTTTTGACTAATTCCGACTAAAATAGTATATTTAAAACAGTTAATTAAAAAACCAAACCAATGATCAATAAAATAAAACAAGCACGGCTTGATAAATTGGAGAGAATAAAAGAAGCGGGAGTAGATCCTTATCCGGCAAAGTGCGCAAGAACGCATACTATTAAACAAACTCTTGATAGTTTTGATGAATTTTTAAAGTCAGAAAAAGAGATTGTTTTAGCTGGAAGAATAAGAATGATCAGGGCTCACGGCGGGCTGACTTTTGCGAATATTGAAGACCAAAGCGGGCAGATTCAATTGTTTTTCAGGCGGGATGAAATTGGAAAAGAAAAATACGCGATGATGAAGAATCTGGATGTGGGCGATTTTATAGAAGTGAAAGGGATTTTATTTATTACTAAAAAAGGGGAGCAGACATTGAATTCCAAAGAATATAAAATTCTGACAAAGTCACTTTTGCCTTTACCGGAAAAATGGCATGGGCTTTCTGATGAGGAAATAAGATATAGAAAAAGATATTTGGATTTGATAATGAACAAAGAAGTCAGAGATCTGTTTGTCAAGAGAACGGAATTTATAAATAATATCAGAGAATATTTGAATAATGATAATTATCTGGAAGTAGAAACTCCTGTTCTGGAAAACATTCCGGGTGGCGCTGATGCGGAACCGTTTATAACACATCACAATAGATTAGACATAGATCTGTATTTAAGAATATCTTTGGAACTGCATTTGAAAAGATTAATTGTTGGCGGGTTTGAAAAAATCTATGAAATCGGCAAAGTTTTTCGGAATGAAGGAATAAGTACGGAGCATCTTCAGGAATTCACAATGCTTGAGTTTTATCAGGCTTACGCTGATTATGAAGAACTGATGAAATTTACGGAAGATTTTTATGCGACAGTCATAAAAAAAACATTCGGGACTTTGGAAATTAAGTATAAGGATGGTGTTTTGAATTTTAAAACTCCTTGGTCGCGGATTGATTATCGGGAAGTTATTCTGGAAAAATCCGGAGTTGATATTGATAAATATCTAACCAAGGAAGATATGCAAAAGGTTTTGCGCGAGAAGAAAATAGAATTTGACAAGATGGCAGGCAGAGGACGGTTGATTGATCAGTTTTATAAAAAATTAGTCCGACCGAAATTAATCCAGCCATCGTTTTTAATAAATCATCCGCTGGACATCTCACCGCTGGCAAAGGAAAAAGAAGACGATGAAAATAAAGTCCAGAGATTTCAAGTCTTGATTGCCGGTTCCGAAGTCGGGAACGCTTTTTCCGAACTGAACGATCCGATTGATCAAAAAGAGAGATTTGTTTTACAGGATGAATTGCGAGCAGCGGGAGACAAGGAAGCGCAAATGACAGACGATGGTTTTATTGAAGCGTTGGAATATGGAATGCCGCCGACGGCGGGATTTGGTGTGGGGATTGACAGATTGTTTATGATTTTGACAGACCGGGAAAATATCAGAGACACAGTGTTTTTTCCAATGATGAGACCAAAATCATTTTAACATCTAAACATTTTAACAAGTGAACAAAAAACAAAAATGGAAAAATAAAGTGATGTTGTTTGGAACTTTTGATATTTTTTATGAAGGGCATAAGAATTTTTTGAAACAGGCGCGGAAATTTGGAGATTATTTAATTGTTGTGGTTGCGAGAGATGAAACAGTTGAGAAAGTTAAAAAAAGATTGTCGCAGAATGATGAAAGTGTGAGACGGCAAATTGTTATAGAAAGTAATTTGGCCAATAAAGTAATTTTAGGAAGTTTGGAAAACAAATATAAAGCGATTGAAAAATATAAACCTGATGTGATCTGTCTGGGCTATGATCAGGGAACATTTACGGAAAACTTGCGGGAGAAATTGAAAGTGTTTGATTTAGCAGATACAAAAATTATTCGCTTAAAATCATATTGTCCGGAGAAATATAAATCGTCTAAGTTGAGAAAATGAGAATAGTAATTTGCGGAAGTATGACCCTTTTAGAAATGGGTTTTGCGCATATTTTGAACAAAAAGATATTTCTTCTTAATGA
>CAZBCK010000003.1:23700-29252 GCA_964490635.1 uncultured Candidatus Saccharibacteria bacterium
TTTTAGAAATGGGTTTTGCGCATATTTTGAACAAAAAGATATTTCTTCTTAATGATATTCCGGAAATGATTTATACTGACGAGATTGAAGCAATGCAGCCGATTGTTTTAAATGGGGATTTAACAAAGTTGAATAAATATAATATTAAAAAGAAGAAATATACTATGAAAGATTTATGAAAGATAAGATTTAATAGTGGCGACAAGAGTTTGAGTAAAAATATTGATAAAATTGTTTACGATCTATAAAGCGATAAAAATATTTAATCAAAAAATATGCTAGACATAAAATTCATTAGGGAAAATTCGGAGGTTGTTAAAAGGGAAATCAAGAAAAGAAATATGAAAATTGATCTTGATGTTTTTTTAAGTTTAGATAAAAAGAAGAGAGAGATTCAACAGGAAGTGGAAAATTTAAGAAAAAAGCAGAATGAAGCAAATAAGCTTATTTCTCAAAGTAAAGATGAAAAGATTATTGCGAAAATGAAAGAAATAAAAACTAAATTATCTGAGCTGGATCCTGAATTGAAGAATTTAGAAAAACAGATAAAAGATTTTTTATTGCAGTTGCCGAATATTACTCACGAAAGCGTACCGGTTGGAAAAGATGAGAATGATAATGTTGTGATTAAAAAATGGGGCGAGAAACCGGAATTTGATTTTCAGCCGAAAGAGCATTTTGAAATTGCCGGCGTAAAAAATTTGATTGACATAAAAAGAGGGGCGAAAGTTTCGGGGGCGAGGTTTTGGTATTTGAAAGGGGATTTGGCGAGATTGGAATTTGCTCTGATGCAATACGCTTTTGAGTTTTATGGCGACAAAGGATTTGAGCCGATGATCGTTCCGATGTTAGTTCGGGAACAGGCGATGTATGGAACAGGTTTTTTCCCGGCGGAGAAAAATGAAATTTATAATGTCAATGCCGATGAGGATAATTTATATCTGGTCGGCACGGCGGAAGTGCCTTTGGCGGCGTATCATTTAAATGAAGTTTTGGATCTGAAAGACGGAGCGAAAAAATACCTTGGTTATTCCAGTTGTTTCAGAAGGGAAGCAGGAACTTATGGCAAGGATATGAAAGGGATCTTGCGCGGGCATCAGTTCAATAAAATTGAGATGTTTGTTTTTTGTAATCCAGAAGAGTCGTGGGAATTGCATGAATATCTATTAAAATGCGCGGAAGAGTTTATGCAATCGTTGAATTTGCATTATCAAGTTTTGAATATGTGTACTGGTGATATTGGCGCGCCGAACGCGAAAAAATATGATATTGAATGTTGGATGCCTGGACAGGAAAAATATCGCGAAACGCATTCTTGCTCTAATGATACTGATTTTCAAGCGCGGCGTCTAAATTGCAAGTTTATGAATAAAAATGGCAAGAAAGAATTTGTCCATACTCTAAATAATACTGCCTGTGCCGACCTGCGGATTCTCATTGCCATTCTTGAAAACTACCAACAAAAAAACGGCACCGTGATCGTGCCGGAAGTTTTGAGGAAATGGGTAGGGAAAGAGAGGATTGAAAAATAATTCTATAGATGTGATTCAATCCAACAAATGTTGGTTCAAGTCTCTGACTTGAACCGTAAATTTCTGTGAGATTTTATTTTAGGAAAAGAAGAAATAAAAAGGTTCAAGTCAGAGACTTGAGCCAACGCTGGAGGTTTATTTTATAGTCAGTTCAGTTTGGAATAACAGATATTCCTCCTGACCTAAATTCCGTTTTGTAAATTGTGACATTGCGAACATTGTCACAATAAACATTTAGACCACTCTTCTTATATAGGAAGGATATCTTTTCCGTTGTTTTTCTCGGTGACAATTCGTTGTCCAAGATACAATACATCCCTCCTCCTTTGTGGTCTGTTCCCCAGCAAGTAACCTTATGTACAGCATCGTGATAAACCACGATGTTAAATTCTTCGTGCAGAAGAGTTATATTTTCTTCTTCTGTTGAAGGAAAAATTGCCTCTTCTGTCTCAATACATCCTGTCATTATCACCACCGATAACAAGATGGCAACAACAATGCTTGTTCTTATGTTCATTATTTGCCTTCTTTATTTAGAACTTTTAAACTTACCATACTTTATGTCTCCTGTCAACCCTAAAAAAATCTCTGAAAAGCAAGTTAAAATTGACGGTTTGAAAATAAATTATAAAATAATCGGCGATGGGAAAACTCCGATTGTTTTGTTGCATGGGTGGGGGGTGTCGGGCGACAAATATTTAGAGTTGGCGCGTTGGTTTTATGATCCCGAAATTATAAAATCATTGGAAGATATAAAACCAGCGAATAAAACCCCCCAACCCCCCTTATCAGGGGGGCTAATAGATCTTCCCCCTGATAAGGGGGGATTAGGGGTGGTTAATTCACAATTCACAATTATAATTCCTGATCTTCCCGGTTTTGGCAAAAGCGATGAGCCAAAAGAGAATTGGGATTTGGATGATTATGTTGAGTTTGTAGATAAGTTTATCGTAAAAACGAACAGAAAAGGCGGGTTTGAGTTAGTGAAAGATCTACTTAAAAAAATTGATTCAACAAAAGCAGCTCAGATAGAAGAAAAAATTAAACCGATTTTAATCGGGCATTCGTTCGGTGGGCGGATTGCAATAAAATACGCGGCGAAGTATCCGGAGAAAATTGATAAATTGATTTTAACCGGCGCAGCGGGGATCAAGCATAAACTGACGGCAAAACAAAAAGCTCTTTTTATTTTAGTGAAAACAGGAAAGGCAATTTTTTCTTTGCCGATAATAAATAAATTTCAAAAACCGGTGTATAACATATTTTCCAAAATAGCGCGAAGCAGAAAAAAGGATTATTACAACGCCAGTCCGAGAATGAAAGAAATAATGAAAAACATTTTGGCGGAGGATTTGACGGATTATTTGGATAAAATAAAAAACCCCACTTTGTTGGTTTGGGGCAGAAAAGATAAAACCACGCCTTTGGCTGATGGGGGGATAATGAAATCCAGAATTAAGAATTGTGAATTAAGAATTGTGAATAATGCCAATCATAGTTTGCCCTATCAGAAAGCGGAAGAGTTTGGGGAGATTGTTGGGGAGTTTATAAAATAAAATGTCATTGCGAGGAGCCCGAGCGAACACAGTTTGCAAGAAAGCGACGCGGCAATCCCGTGCCATACGCGAAGAGTTTAATAACGGGATTGCCGCGTCGGCATTTCTCTCGCTTCGCGAGTTCAGCCTCCTCGCAATGACAGCGAGGATAGTTACGGGATTGCCGCGCTTCGCTCGCAATGACGATGTAAATAAAAAAAAGAGAAGCAGTAATTTGATATTAGTGCTTCAAATGAATTTTAGGGATTTAAAAATCCTATTATTTACTCTGCTTATATAGAGCATGACATTGTAGTTGTTATCAGAAACTCCTTCAAAAAATAAATTCTCGCCATCGTCGGATCTTTTTGATGAGGATATGGAAACTCTTACTGATTTTTCATTTCCAATATCATAGCCAGTTTCATTATCAGTTTCACAACCACTGGCATTCAAAATCGGTCTTCCAATTTTATAGCTCTTAAGATGTCCGTTAACAAAATTGGGTACCAAGATTTGAATATCTATAAACTTTTCTTTTCCTGTTTCCACTATGGATGTCAAGGATCCAAAAAGATCAAACAATGTTAGCGGCTCTGCAATCTCATGCTTTCTATTATTGTTCATTATTTCCTCCTGTTCCATTCTGGAACTTTTACTAGAGTTTATCATATCTTATGAATTTTATCAATCTCCAAAATATTCTCATAACAATATCAATTCTCGCCCTTATCAAAATCGCTCGTGATGGATTGTTTTATCTTTGGCTTTGGCAGATTAAGGAATACAGAACGGATCGGATGAGAGCTTATTTGAGAGATGAGAAAAATGCTGTTGGTAAAAATATTTTGTATTTAATTGGGATAAGTTTAGTTGTGATTTTTTATTTTAGTCAGCAGATTTTTATTTATTTAGCATTGCTATTTTTCGCTTTCACTTTTTACCAAATTTTTATAGAAATAAGAAATAGGACATTGAAGAGACCGAAGTTTACTTTTAGAATATTAGTTACGCTTTTTACAATTCTTGTTTTGCATTCGATTATCGCGTTTTCGTGGATTCCCGCCTTCGCGGGAATGACAGGGGGGGGTGTAGTGAATATAAAAGTGGCAGGAATAATTTTGCTTTTATTATTTCTTTATCTCATTACTCCAATCTTAATTACTACAATTATTTTATTCACAAATCCAATTTTTAATTTCCAAAAAAAGAAAATTATTAAAAAAGCGGAGGAAAAAATGAGGGGATTAAAAAAAATAAAAGTTATCGGAATAACGGGTAGTTATGGCAAGACGAGTACCAAAGAATTTCTAGATGTTATTTTAAGCGAGAAATATAAAGTTATTAAAACTATGGGAAATAACAACACGAATATTGGCGTGGCTAAAACAGTGTTGAATAAAGTTAGCGATGGCTATGATTATTTTATCTGTGAAATGGGCGCGTATAAAATCGGCGAAATTAAAGAAATTTGCGGGATAGCAAAACCGGAGATTGGAATTTTAACAGGTATTAACGAACAACATCTTGATTTATTCGGATCAATTGAGAATACAGTTAGGGCAAAGTTTGAATTAATTGAGGCGTTGCCGGAGAATGGAATGGCGATTATAAATTCAAGTATTAAACAAGTGTCTATTTGTCATTCCGACCGAAGTGAGCGAGGTACGAGCGAACGGAGTGGAGGAATCTCTCTGGAACAAGATAATTTAAATGTTATCGTTAACGGAATTGAGAGGGGTTCCTCGGCTCCTATTGTTGCTCGGGATGACAAACATATAAATTATTTTATTAAGGTTAAAAATATAGAACATTTTTCTTTGAATAATGTAAGTGATATTAAAGTTTATTCGGACTGTGTAGAATTTATTTATAAAAATCAAAAATTTAGAGCTAATTTATTGGGCAGGCATTATATAGAAAATTTATTGGCAGCTATTATCGCGGCGGAAAATTTAGGGATGAATCTAAAGGAGATCTCGGAAGCGGTAAAAAAAATAAAACCGTTTAAATTTACGATGAGAGAACTAAAAGGTCTAAAGAACTCTGTTTTTATTGACGACAGTTATAGTGCTAATCCCGATGGCGTAATGGCTGCGTTAAATTATCTGGATGAAGCGTATCAAGACTACAAAAAAATAATCGTTTTTCCGGGAATAATAGAATTGGGAAAAAAGTCAAAAAAAGTGCATCGAGAATTATTTAGTAGAATAGACAAGGTTTGTAATGTAGCATATATAATGAGTCAAAAGTCTATAAAGTCAAAAGTCTATAAAGTAGATAAAAATAATTGTAAGTTTGTTTTTGAAAAGAATTTTGATAAGGTGGCAGGAATGCTAAAAAACAATCTTAACGAGAAAACCGTTGTTCTTTTTGAAAGCCGCGGGGCGGGAGTGGTAATGGGAAAATATGATAAAAGTTATTAGACCCACTGAATAAGTTCACTCACATATTGGAATCCAAATAAGCTAAATACATGCAATTA
>CAZBCK010000004.1:0-15455 GCA_964490635.1 uncultured Candidatus Saccharibacteria bacterium
TATCTTGAAAAATTATCAAGGAAGATTGAGATTAAGAAGGATATTAAAAAAGGGTTAATGCAGAGGCTTTTGACAGGCAAGGTTCGTTTGGATGGGTTTAGCGGGGAGTGGGAGAGTGTGAAATTTTCTGATTGTATGAGAGTTTTAGGAAAAATAAAGGGAGAAAAAAAGTCCGATTATTTAGAAAAAGGTAAATTTCCAATTATAGATCAATCTCAAAATAAAATTGCAGGTTATTCAAATAGGAATGATTTTGTAAATAAAAATTTTCCTGTAATTATTTTTGGAGATCATACTAGAATTTTAAAATATATAGACTTTTTATTTATTTTAGGAAATGACGGAACCAAGATTTTAAAAGAAAAGAAAGATAATGATATTAAATATTTGTATTATTATCTTTATTCTATTGATATTCCAAATACTGGGTATAATAGGCACTTTAAATATATCAAAGATTTGAATTTTGAAATCCCAAACCCAAAAGAACAAACCGCTATCGCAAAAATTCTAACCATGGCAGACGAAGAAATTGAAGCATTGGAAAAAAAGAAAAAGATTGTTGAGAAGCAGAAAAAATATTTATTAAATAATTTAATCACTGGAAAAATTCGGGTATGATTTTATTGGATAGTTTTGTGTAAATAATCACGGGATTGCTTCGGCATTCCGTTTCGCTATCGTTTCACTTCATTTCTCGCAATGACAGCGAAATCATGAATTTTATAATTTAAATAAAAGTATGGTAAAAAATAAAAAAGAACAATTTAATAAGGGGGAGATTATTATTTATGAAACTTCCCAAAAAGAAGTTGATTTGAAAGTGCGGTTTGAAAATGAAACATTGTGGCTAGATGCTCATCAAATGGCAAAAGTTTTTGATGTGGACAGAACTGGCGTTGTTAGGCATATAAAAAATATTTACAAAACAGGAGAATTAAGTGAAAATTCAACCTGTGCAAAAATTGCACAGGTTGCCAAAGATGGAAAAACTAGAAATATGGATATATATAATTTAGATATGATTATTTCTGTTGGCTATCGCGTAAATTCACAAAAAGCGACGAAATTTCGTATTTGGGCTACTTCTGTATTGAAAAAATATTTGTTGCAAGGATATGCTGTAAATCAAAAAAGGCTTGTTGAAAATCAAAAGAAATTTTTGGAATTGCAAGAGATAATAAATTTTTTGTCTGAAAAAGCTAAAAAGAAAAATTTAGCTGGACAGGAAATTGAGATTTTTGATTTGTTGAAAAATTATTCAAAGTCTTTAACATTGCTTGAAAAATATGACAAAAATAAATTAAAAATTAGCAAAGGAATAAAAGGAAAAAGAAAACTTAATTTTGATGATTGTTTAAAAATAATTGAAAAATTGAAGCAAGAATTAACTAAGAAGAAAGAAGCAAGCGATATTTTCGGTAATATGCGAGATGGAAGTTTTGAAGGGATAATTAAAGGGATTTATCAAACATTTGGCGGACAAGATTTGTACTCAGATATGAACGCAAAATCCGCGCATATTCTTTATCTGATAATCAAAGATCATCCGTTCACTGATGGCAACAAAAGAATTGCTTCATTTTTATTTGTCTATTTTTTAGATTTAAATAATTATTTGTGTCATAAAAATGGAGAAAAAAAGATAAATGACAACGCACTTGTCGCTTTAGCTTTGTTGGTAGCGGAAAGCAAGCCGAGAGAAAAGGATATAATAATAAAATTAATAATAAATTTAATAAACTAATAATATGGATATAAACTAATAATATGGATATAAACAAATTAAATTTTGATGAAACAAAACAATCACAGCTACCGTTTGTGGAGTTTTTGGTGAATATGGGTTATCGGTATATTTCGGCTGGCGATGTCTTGTCGGAACGAGGCGGAGATACAGGTAAATTTATTTTGCGAGGGACGGCTATGAGAAAATTAGCCGAGATCAATGAATATGAGTATAATGGTGAAGCGCATAAATTTGGCGATAAAGATGTTGCGGAAGCGGTGGATGAATTGGAGAATATTCAATTTGAAGGATTGATTGATACTTCGCGAAAAATTTATTCTATGATTATGCCAACATCTGGCGGTAAAACAATTAAAGTTTTTCATAATAACAAAAACATATCTAAAAACTTTAGATTTATTGATTTTAAAAATCCCGAGAATAATGATTTTGCCGTGACAGTTGAATTTGAAGCGATGGGTAAAAAAGGCATCAGACCTGATATTGCGGTTTTTGTAAATGGAATACCGTTTGCAATAATAGAAAATAAAAAAGCGTCTGAGTCGGTGGAAAAAGCTTTGAGCCAAATGAACAGAAATCAAGGAGCGGATTATTGCCCGAAACTTTTTGTCTATCCGCAACTTTTGGTTGGCGCGAATAAAGAAGAATTGAAATATGGTACGACAGGCACGCCGAATAAATTTTATTCTAGTTGGAGAGAAAAGGGGATTGATGAAGAAAAAATGAATGATAAAGCAAAAGAGATTATTAACAAGAAAATTGATGATAAAATTTATCAGCAAATTTTAAATGATTTAAATGGAGCTACTTTTGGGCATCAGCAACAACTTGATCGTTTGCCGACTGCGCAGGATTTATCGGTGATGGTTATGTTTGATAAAAGCAGATTACTTGATTTGACTAAAAATCATATTCTTTACGATGCCGGAATAAAAAAGATAATGCGTTATCAGCAATACTTTGCCGTTCAAAAAATATTAAAAAGAATTGAACAAAAAGAAGAAAGAAAAAAAGGAATCAAAAGAAAGGGCGGGATAGTTTGGCACACGCAAGGATCTGGAAAATCTTTGACGATGGTTATGTTTGTTAAATCTTTGATTGAAAATCCAGACATTATTAATCCAAGAATATTGATAGTAACTGATCGGAGAGATTTAGACAGGCAAATTAAAACAACTTTTCAAAATAGCGGGCTTAAAAAAGATGTTGTTCAGGCAAAAAGCGGAGAGCATTTGCTTGATTTAATCCGTGATAAAGATTTGCGAGTTATAACAACTTTAGTGCATAAATTTCAAACAGCTGGCAAGAAGAAAACTAACTTGGAAGATTTGGATGAAAATATTTTTGTTTTGATTGACGAAGTGCAAAGATCTCAATATGGAATGGCTAATTTAGAGATGAATAAAATTATTCCCAACGCTTGTTATATTGGGTTCACTGGGACGCCTTTATTAAAAGACAATAAATCAACGCATAAGTTTGGTTCGTTTATTGATAAATATACAATTGATGACGCGCTGGATGATGAAATTATTTTACCTCTTGTTTATGAAGGTCGTTTTGTTGATTTAAAACAAGACAGAAAAGAAATAGATAGGCAAGTTGATAGATTAATGAAAGGCTTAAACAAAAAACAGCCAAAAAATAATATTGAAAAAAAGATTATAGAAGACAATCCGCATAGAATAGTTGAAATTGCTTATGATATTGAAAAGCATTATCTGAAAACTTTTGCGGGAACAGGACTTAAGGGACAAATAGTTGCTCCGTCAAAATTTTCCGCAATGATGTTTCAAAAATATTTTGCGGATAATGGAAAGATAAATACGGCTTTGGTTATTTCTGATGAAAATGGAATTATTGATGACAAAGATGAGCGAAAAAAAGAAGTAGAAGGATATTTAAAAAATATCAAAGAAAAATATCAAAGTTTGCTTTCTTATGAAAAAACCGTTATTGAAAGTTTTGTACATAATGATGAAGGAATAGAAATTTTGATTGTAGTTGATAAACTTTTAACTGGTTTTGACGCTCCGAGAAATACAGTTTTATATCTATCAAAAGAATTGCGTGATCATAATTTATTACAGGCGATTGCCAGAGTTAATCGTTTGTATAATAATAATATTTTGCCAAAAACCTGCGGGTATATTATTGATTATTCAGAAAATGCTCAGAATTTAAAAACGGCGATGCAATTGTTTGGCAATTACGATAAGGAAGATGTAAAAAACGCTTTGATTGATGTTAAGGAAAAAATTAATGATCTGGAATCTGATTATAGCGAGCTGTATGAAATTTTTAAATCAGTTGAGAATGATGATGAGGCGTATATTCAACAATTGGAAAGTAAACCCTTGCGTGATGAATTTTATTATAACTTAAATAAATTTTTAAAGAGTTTTAATGAATGTATGGTCTTGCAAGATTTTGCGCATGAGTTTTCGCATCTAGATACTTATAGAAAAGAGTTAAAAAAGTTTATGGAGCTTAGGAAGGTGGTTAGCGTTCGTTACGCTGATCGTGTTGATTTTAATCAATACAAACAAGCGTTGATTAAAATAATGGATAATAATATCAAAGCCGAAGAAGCTGAACTTTTGACAAAGCAAATTACTATTACAGACAGAGAAGCTTTTGATAAGGTTATCGCGGAAATGGGGTCGGATAGTTCCAAGGCAGAAGCAATTGCCATGCAAATCAATAAAACAATAGAGGAGCAAGCTGAAAAAGATCCGGTTTTCTATAAAAAATTTTCTGATAAAATAAATGAAATATTGCAAAAAATGAGAGAAAAGAAAATAGCTGACATTGAAGCGTTAAAACAGATGAAGTTGATTGATGATGAAGTGAGTAATAAAAAAGATGATGAAATACCTGAAAAAATAAAAAATATAAAATGCGCTGATATTTTTTATAGAAATTTGCGAGATGAATTTACTGCTTGTAATATTGATGACGAGAAATTTCAAGAAATAATTCTTGAATTGTTTGCTGTTTTAAAAAAAGAAGCGATTGTTGATTGGTATAGAAATAGCGAGGTTAAGAGAGTGATTTATAATAAATTGGATGATTATCTTTATGATGAAATTGTTATGAAGCAAAATATTAAACTATCAAATGATGAGATAAAAAATATTGTTAGCAAGACTATCAAGTTGGCAACAGAAAATTATTCAATTATATAAATAGTTTCTATTAAAAGAGTAACTTGTGAAGGTGACAGTCACCTCAAAGCTAGAAGAATAAAATTATAGTTTATTTCGTAGGTGACTGTCACCGAGAAACTTTTACTATTTTAATAAAAACTAAGTAAGGATATATAAATATGAAAAAACAAATATTTACTTATGGAAATTATTCTTATGAATATTTTCTAATTAAACAGTCGCGTAAAACTGTTAGTTTAATTGTTCAGCCGAATTTAAAAATAATATTTAAATGTCCGATTGATTATAGCCAGGAAAAAATAGATAAATTTTTGAGAAGAAAGTGGATTTGGTTGAAAAAACAGATTGCGTATTTTAAAAAATATGAGAAGAAAACAAAAACGAAAAAATATATTTCAGGGGAAAGTTTTTTATATCTGGGCAAGCAATATAAATTGGTGATTAAAAAAGAAAAAGAAGATAAAGTTAGTTTGAAGTATGGAAGATTATTATTATGGACAACTAAAAGTATTTCCAATAAAAAATATAACAAGAAGATATTACAAAATTGGTATTCCGAAAGGATGGAAAAGATTTTTAGAGAAGAATATGAAAAAATGTTTCAAAATTTTAATTATGATTTTAAACCACAATTGGTTACAAGGGAAATGAGTAAAAGGTGGGGGAGCTTCTTGAATAATAGAAAAATAATATTAAACCCAAAACTCATTCAAGCGTCAAAAGAATGCATTGGCTATGTAATTACTCATGAGTTGTGTCATCTGAAACACAGAAATCATGATACAAAATTTTACAAAGCTCTAAAAAATAAAATTTCCAATTGGGAAGAAGTTAAAGAGAAATTGGAACTGAGGTTTTTAAATTAATTAATCATTATGTCTGGTCTATTAACATTATTACCTCCAGCCATTATTATGTCTATATCAGCTTTTCTGATTTATTTATTTGGTAAAGTAACAACTGATCATATACCATTTGCTATAGTCATTTAGATCCAGAGACACAGGAGCATTTTTTTGCTAAAGAAAAAACTAGGAGATCAGAGATTTTTGTTAAAAAAGACAAGACCAAAGAGGAGCAGGAAATGAAGGGCAGCACATCCGATAAAATTGGCAATGGAAGTCTGACAATAGCAAGCACTAAAAAAATAATATAATATAATATAAATAATATGTACTATCTCTATATCCTGGAATGTGCTGACGAGACTTTATATACCGGTATTACTGTCAATTTGGAACGGCGGATCAGTGAACATAATTCTTCTCATCTTGGCGCAAAATATACCAAGTCGCGAAGACCGGTTAAATTAATGTATTTCAAAAAATTTTGTAATCGGTCAGCGGTTTCAAAAGAAGAAGCCAGAATTAAATTATTATCCAGAAAAGAAAAATTGGAGATAATAAAAATTTATCACAAAAAAACTTGAGTCAGACTCAAGTTTTTTAGATTGTATAGACATTTTTCCGGGACTATTCTTCTATTTCTGCTACTTCTGCTTCAGGTGCATTTTTCTTAACAGATGCAATTCCATTTTCCATTCCGGAAGATACTTCATACATTTCACTTTTTCCAATAATTTCTTTGTTTTCAGCTAATAGGCTGAAATAGAGTTTTCCGTTGGAAGATTTTTTGCGCTCATATTGTTCATCTGATAGCGCATTATTTTTTACTGAATCAATTCCGTCCTGACAAGCAGATTTGGTGGTATATCCTTCGCTTGAAAGGATTATCTCGCCGTTGCCAGCTTTCAAACGAAAATAATAATTTTCGTCTTTGCCTTGATAAATCTCGAATTTTGCCATATATTTATTTTTAAAAAATTAATTAATTTGGAATCTATATATTTGAAATATTGAACGAATAAAATATCATTTCACCATTACTCTTTCTATAAATTAATTATAGCATACTTATGTTTTTCAGACAATACATACACAAGGAACTATTGAAAAATATGCAAAAAATTTAAAATGGAAATTATGATTAAATAATATTAGGACTTTTTCACTTTTCCTGCCCCGTCGCAGTCTCTCAGCAGAGAATTGCGACGAGAAAACGCGCAATCCGTTGCAGAAAAAGCTATAAAAGACTCTACAATCCCGAGTTTTTGGGAATTATAGAGCCAATAAATAATATAGGAATAAATAAATTTGGTGATGCAAATAATTTATCAATACAAAACAACCGCTAGCATTAGCAATTGTTTTTTTGTTGGGGTGGCGTAGTGGAGAGTATCAGAACTGTATTTGAGAAAATGGACAAGTATGTTTATATTCCTGATCTGAGATAATAATTGTTTTACTCACCAGTGCTACTCGCTGTATATTCAAAAAACAGAAAAATCAGTCTTTTTCTAAAGAATAATTTATGGTATGATATGAATATAATCGTTGTTAATTTTAAATAAATTCTTACGCGGGAACGGATTTGTAATCCGTTTCCAGTGTTTTGAAAATAATAAGATTTGTATTGTTTATAAAGTTTTGTGATAAAAATAAAGAGAACTGTTTACAAAACAGTTCTCGCAGTAGGATAATAATTTAAATTAATGCTGTAGATAAAAAAACTGATTAAGTTCACATACATTCTGGACTCTCAAAAGAGAGGAAAGAATATATGCAAATAGGATTTAAGCATCACAAATGCAAAGGATTTGGTAAGCTATATGAGTTATGATCACCAAAGAAGCTAAACAAAGATTAAAGATTCTGCTGTTCTGGAAAAAACATGGATTAAAAGCGACTAAAGACGCTTTTGGAGCTAAGCGTTCAACTCTCTATAGCTGGAACAAAATATATCAAGAATCAGAACAAAAAATAGAATCACTAATCCCAAATCCCAAGCGCCAATTAACAGAAGAAAGAGAATAACAGACTGCAAAATCATTAATGAAATCAAACGCTTAAGAACAGAAGTTTGTCCCAATATGGGAAAAGAGAAAGTTAAGAAAGATTTAGACAAATTTTGTGCAATCAATAATCTTGATATTATCTCTGCTTCCACGATTGGCAGAATTATCAAAGAAAAAAAGATTTATCATCACAGGCAGAAGATTTATCACGATGGAAGAATAAAAGAGACTAAAAGAGTTAAGAAGCTAAGAAAACCTAAAGGATTTGAAGCAAAACACAAAGGGGACTTAATAAAAATAGACACAATTGTTAAATATGTCTGGGGAATGAAAAGATATATCATCACCGCTGTGGATGTTAAAACCAGATATACATTCGCGCTGGCTTACAAAAAGCATAACAGCCAGAGCGCCAGAGATTTCTTTCAGAGACTAGATAGAGATAGTATTCCCTTGCAAGATTAAAGCTGTTCAAACTGATAATGGTTCAGAGTTCCATAAATTCTTTAAAGATTATTTAAAAGAAAACTATTCATTACTGGAACTATCCCGGACAGCCGTATAAGAACGGACACATTGAAAAGCATAACCGAACCATTCAAGAAGAGTTTACAGATTGGAATGAAATGTTATTGGAAAATCCCAATAAATTCAATGAAAAACTGATAGATTGGTTAGTATGGCATAATACAGAAAGATACCACTGGAGTTTGGGTTTACAATCCCCTGTGGATTATATGATTAATAATAACTTATTGTCCAGAATGTGTTGGACTAATACAATTTCTTGAAAGATCCGCTTTTATGGTGTATACTAAAAAAGTGATAATAAACAGTAATTTATAGAAACTTATGGCTAAAGAAAGTAAAGAGACTAAAAATGTAAAAACTAAAAAATCCGAATACGGCGCGAAACAAATCCAAGTCCTGGAAGGGTTGGCTCCGGTACGAAAAAGACCGGGGATGTATATTGGGGGAACGGGGATTGAAGGATTGCATCATTTGATCTGGGAAGTCGTGGATAACGCGATTGACGAAGCGATGGCGGGATATTGTAATCAGATAGAGATAGAATTATTGCCGGAGAATAAAATAAAAATAAGCGACAATGGGCGGGGAATTCCGGTAGAAAAACATCCGCAAACGAAGAAATCAACACTGGAAACAGTTTTGACTGTTTTGCACGCGGGAGGAAAATTTGGTGGAGAGGGATATAAAGTTTCCGGTGGTTTACATGGTGTGGGGATCAGCGTTGTGAACGCGTTAAGTAGTTGTTTGATTGCGGAAGTAAAAAGAGAGGGTAAAATTTGGCGGCAGGAATTTAAAACAGGAAAAGCGAAAGCGGATGTAAAATCAATCGGAAAATCAAAAGAAACCGGGACAACGATTACTTTTGAGCCGGACAGCACGATTTTTGACGAGATAAATTTTGATTGGGAGAAAATTGTTTCCAGGATGAGGCAGCAGGCGTATTTGACAAAAGGAGTTAGAATAAAAATATCTGATACAAGAGACGAAGAAAAGAAAAAATCTTATTCATTCTATTTTGACGGCGGAGTGATTTCTTATGTGCGGCATCTCAATCAAGACAAGGAAATAAAAAATCAAACTCCATTCTATGTGGAAGAAGAAAAAGACGAAGTTCTGACGGAAATTGCCGTGCAGTATAATGACGGATATAAAGATCATATTTTCGCTTTTGTAAATAATATCCATACTGTTGATGGCGGGACGCATGTGGCGGGATTTAAATCCGCGCTGACGAGAAGCTTCAATTCTTTTTCAAGAAAAAAGGGATATATTAAAGAAAAAGATGATAATTTAACTAGCGATGATGTTTTGGAAGGATTAACGGCAGTGATCAATATAAAAATAAAAGACCCGCAATTTGAGGGTCAAACAAAGGGAAAGCTGGGTAATGCCAATGTGAAATCAATTGTTGCCAGTGTGATGTCTTCCGCACTGGAAGAATATTTTGATAAAAATCCGAATGACGCGAAAGCGATTTTAGGTAAATGTATTTTAACTGCTAAAGCAAGAATGGCAGCTAGAGCGGCAAGAGACACGATTATCAGAAAGGGTGCTTTGGAAGGAATGACTTTGCCAGGCAAATTGGCGGATTGTTCTGAGAGAAAAGCGGAAAATTGCGAAATCTATATTGTTGAGGGAGACAGCGCGGGCGGAAGCGCGAAGCAAGGTCGGAACAGGGTGTTTCAGGCGATTTTGCCCTTGCGCGGGAAAATATTAAATGTGGAAAAAGCCAGATTGGACAGGATGCTTACTTCAGATGAGATAAAAAATTTGGTAATTGCGATGGGCGCGGGAGTCGGTGATCAATTTGATATTTCCAAACTGAGATATAATCGCGTGATTATTATGACTGATGCGGATGTTGATGGCGCGCATATTAGGACATTGTTGCTTACCTTGTTCTATAGACATTTTGAAGAGCTGATAACTGACGGGCATATTTATATCGCCCAGCCACCACTTTTCAAAATTCAAGCTGGCAAAGAATTCCGATATGTTTTTACGGAAGAGGAAAAGGAAGATGCAATTAATTTTTTTCAGTTGAAAGTTCAAGAGAAAAAAATGAAATCGGGAACCAAAAAGCAAAAAGAAGACGAGGAAACAGAAGAAGAAAATAAAGAACTGAAAGGAATTACAATTCAAAGATATAAAGGTCTTGGTGAAATGAACCCAAGTCAATTATGGGATACAACAATGAATCCGGAAAGCCGGATTATGAAAAAAGTTTCTGTTGAAGACGCGGAAGCAGCGGATGCGATCTTTCAAACACTAATGGGAAGCGAAGTGGAACCGCGAAGAAAATTTATTCAAACACACGCGAAGAGGGTGAAGAATTTGGATATATAGAATTAGTCAAAAGTTCATAAAGTGACAATATAAATTGTTGACTCCATTTTTCTAACCGGAGTCTCTTGTGCGAATATAAATCGTAACTATTAACTATGCTTGCGGAGTTTAACAAAAAGCTCCAGTCAGGAGACTAGAGTTAATGTATAGGCTAACATATTTGCCAGACTAGTAAAAAAAGATAGGGAATATAAGGGAGAGCAATAAGCTTATACCTATTAAACTTATAGCGATAAACTTAACTGTATTATAAATTTTTTTCTTTTTCATATATGGGATATTTAAATTATGAATTGGATAATAACGAGCAATTTATAACTATGATTCGCAAGCATTGGGTCACTTTGACTGCGTGCATATCCAGAGCAATCATATCAATTGTGATTATAGTTGTAATTTATGAGAAATTAACTGAGTTTGAATATGGATTTAAAATAGCTCTTATCTGGATTATAGCATCAATTTTATACGGAGTCTATGGAGTTATGATCTGGTATCTGGATTGCTATATTATTACTAACAGAAGAATTATAGATATAGATCAGAAAAGTATGTTTAAAAGGATTGTGGCAGAAGTTGAAATTGGAAATATTCAGGAAGTAGTTTATGAGATAGACGGACCGTTGGAAACTCTTTTCAATTATGGAACTGTAAAGGTAAAAATGGCAAATGGTGGAATAGTAGGTATGGAACAAATTCCAAACCCCGCCGGAGTTAAAGATCTGATTGTAAAGACACAGAGAAATGGATTGTAGACTTTTTGCGGGTATAGTATATCGGTATTATGTATCCTTCCCAAGGATAAGAGACGGGTTCGACTCCCGTTACCCGCTCTGAGATTAATATTTTCAAATCCTAGATATATATGCTTTCTCATCGTCGGAGTTCTTTGCTGGGAGACTCCAGCGAGGTGATAGTGAGGAAGTTCTAATATAATTCAAAGTATTAAAACTATTATGATCATAAAAAAGAAAAAGAATGTGGCGGGCAAGATATTTTCTTTCAAGCTATTTATTTTAGCCAGTGTTTTGATTGTGATTTTTTTGGGGACAAATTTAGGCAGGGAATACTATAGGAAATATCAGATTCAAAAAGAAGTAGATTCTCTCAAAGAGGATATAAGCTCTCTTGAAAGGAATAATTATAAAATGTCACAGTTGATTGAATATTGCAAAACAGACGAATACAAAGAAGCGCAGGCGAGAGAAAGATTTAATTTGGGAAAAGAGGGAGAAAATTTGATTGTTATGATTGAGTCAAATGATAATGATAGCGAAATTGAAATTGAAGAAAAAAACGATGGCAGTGAAAACCTGCCTAATTACAGAAAATGGTGGAACTATTTCTTCGCGACGAAAAGTTAGAAATTATTTTTTTCTTCCTTCAGACTCAAACTCTTAAATTCTTTTTTCAATTCTTTCGCTTCTTCAATTTCTTTTTTATCTTGATGGGATAATGACGGCAAAATGTTTTTAAGTTTGGTTGAATTTATAGAAATAACATCGTTCCATTTGCCAAGCGGCTCTAAGACATTTTTTACTTTCACAAAATCATAATCAAATCTTTGCTGGGCAACTCTGGTTACGAAAATTCCATCTCCGAAAACGCGTTCTATATTTTCGTTATCGCAATATTCATTGATATTTTTTTGCAATTCCGAGATTCGCTCCCTGTTTTTTTTATTCTGAACTTTAAGCTCGTGGTATTCGCTTAATATCGCTCTAATATCAATTTTCTCATCGCTTTTCTCCTTTTTGAATTTATGTCGAAACATCGGGCAATGTTCCTGATAGCCGCACCAACCGCACAAAGCGCTGGGAGTTGGCTGGAAATTTCCTTTGTTGATTTCTTCAATAAGATCCAGAATACTCTGTTTTGTTTGGCGGATTTGCTCCGGTGTTCTCGTTGTTGATAATTTAACACCGTGTTTTAGAAAATACAAACTCAGTTTTATTGGCTTTTCAAGTTTCGGCCAGCGATCAAGAATGGCCAGATAATAAATTGACAACTGTAGATTATTGTCAACATCGTTTTGCGCGGGAAGATTTTTGGCAGTTTTATAGTCTATAATTTCAAACGAGCCGTCTTCCAGGCGATCAATGCGATCTATTATTCCGGCAATTGTTATTTTATCCGTTATTTCCAAATTAAATCTTGTTTCCAAGCCAATAATGTCAAAATTTTTCGGATTGTTGTTCTTATAATATTCTTCAAGGATTTTAACGCCTCCCGCCAAGACAGCCATTTCTTCATCTTTGCTCTCATAAACATCACTGTTCCATAAATTATTATAGTATTCTAAAATTTCTTCAATTGTTGGCGAAATCGGTTGCGGAGTATGTAAAAATTTTAAAGTACTGTGAATGATTGTTCCAAAAACCGCTTCCTTGGATTTGGGAGTTTTTATTTTATCTATTTCCTGAAATTTATATTTTAGCGAGCAGGTCTTGAATGTATCAAGCGCTGAATACGATGTTCTCATAGCTTTTGTTTAAAGTTATCTTGACTAAATACTACTCTATAATTATGAATTAGGCAATATCAATTTTTCCGTTTGATAGACTTTTCTTGACAGAATTGAAAAAATATTCTACTTTTAAGCTAAAGTAGGTAGCAGTAAACAGTAAGTATCAAGCAGATAAATTTTTTAATTTCCAATTTTTAATTTTATAAATAATATTTTAATTTTCTAATGCTTTAAAAATTTAGTCATTAGAGAATTATTTAAAAATTATAAAATTAAAAATTATAAAATTTAGCATAATATTATGGCAAAAAAAGTTGAAAAAATAATTAAGTTACAAATTCCAGCGGGAAAAGCGAATCCTGCGCCACCAATTGGTCCGGCTTTGGGGCAGGCGGGGATTAATATACAGGAATTCTGTACTCGTTTTAATAATGAGTCAAAAGATAAAATGGGAGATATTGTTCCCGTAGAGATTTCGGTTTGTGAGGACAAATCGTATACTTTTATAATGAAAACCCCTCCCGCTGCGGAACTGTTGAAAAAAGCGGCTGGAATTAAAAAAGGTTCTCCGGTGCCGCAAAAAAATAAGGTCGGGAAAATTACAAAAGCCCAGCTTCAGGAAATTGCGGAGATTAAAATGCCGGATCTAACTGCCAATGATATTGAAGGAGCAATGAAAATCATCGCGGGAACGGCAAGGCAGATGGGGATAGAGGTGAAAGGGTAAGGATTTGTGTATTATTCATCTGTCATTGCGAGAAGCCCGAGCGAACGCAGTTCACGAAAAGGCGACGAAGCAATCCCGTATCCAAGCCGACAGTACTTTTTCTAGGGTATAAACCAAAAACAATACTACATTTATATAGCCACCAACAAAAGACATACCGTAGTATATGTTGAAGTAACTAATGATTTATTTAAAAAAGAAGATCAGCATAAAAATAAAATTAATAAAAATAGTTTTACGGCAAAATACAATATAGACACTGTTGTTTATTACGAGGCATATAATGATATCAAAACAGCTATTACCAAAGAAAAACAAATAAAAGCAGGATCAAAAAAAAGAAAATAGAACTTATTGAAAAGATGAATCCGAAATGGAAAGATTTAATCAAAGAAATCAAGTGTTTGGAATAAACAGTTTTATAATTCATTTTTTCGTACGTAGTTACAGGATTGTTTCGTTGCCTTCTCATTCGCTATGCTCATTCGGGCTTCTCGCAATGATAAGTATATTACTAATAAATTAATCCGTGGGAGCGTTATAATAAACTAACGCGTTATTACCACAGAAAGGAAAAAGTATGAAAAGATCAAAACGCTATAAAAGCGTGAAGAAAAAAATTGACAAGAATAAAGTTTATGGCGTTGAAGAAGCGGTTGAGTTTTTAGTTGAAAACGCCAAAGTGAAATTTGACGAGGGTATTGAGGTTCATTTAAGAACTAATATTGATCCGAAACAGGCGGATCAGTTGATTAGGGGATCGGTTGTTCTTCCGCATGGAATTGGAAAAGAAAAAAAGGTCGCTGTGTTTGCCGAGGGAGATAAGGTGACGGAAGCGAAAGAAGCTGGCGCTAATCTGATTGGTGGGGAAGATTTGATTGAAAAAATAAAGCAGACCAAAGAAGTTGACTTTGATGTTTCCGTCGCGACACCGGAAATGATGAGAAAACTGGCAGGCATTGCCAAGATTCTTGGACCGAAGGGATTGATGCCTTCTCCAAAAACCGATACTGTGACGATGGATGTTAAAAAAACCGTGGAACAGTTGAAAAAAGGAAAGATAAATTTCAAAAATGACGATTCCGGAAATGTCCATCAGCTTGTTGGGAAAGTTTCTTTTGGAAAAGATAAATTAAAAGAAAACATCACGGTTTATGTCCAAGCGATCAGAGATGCCAAACCAAGCGGAGCGAAAGGGGAGTTTATCAAAAATGTCGTGGTGACTTCCACGATGGGAGTGGGGATTAAGGTTGGGTTGTAGATGGTTTGGGTTCGGAGTGTCAAGCGTAGCGATAGCGGAGTTTGACCTGAAAAAACATTTAAGTCCGCTTTCGGGTAGAGCTCTGCTATCGCTACACTCCAAACTTTTTCAAGCAAAAAAAAGAAGCCCGTGGTGCTCGTTGGTACTTGTTGTCCATTGAGTCCACTGACGGCTGGTTGTTTACTCTCTCATGCTTATTCTTAACGCTTTTTTGATCATCCTCAACCTCTTTTTCGCTTTCTCGAGGTTTTTTTCTGCCTCGGGAAGAAGGTCTGTATACAGCAGTTTTTCGCTGTATGCTCTTGCATATTTTACAGCTTCTTCATCTTCAGGAAGTTCTCTAGCATCG
>CAZBCK010000004.1:15555-28791 GCA_964490635.1 uncultured Candidatus Saccharibacteria bacterium
TCTTACCTCTCTCTTTTGTCGAAGCAAATGCTTCCAACCACTTTATCATATTTTTAAAAACCTGTCAAGCCCATGCCAATAAATTTATCCCAAAACAAAATAGGCGCTTTTCCTTCGCAGTTTGTTAGAAAAATGTTTGCGAGCGGGGAAATAATAAACGCTGATGAAAATAATATTCAACCGGCGGGTGTTGATTTGAGCGTTTCGGAAGAGGGATATAGGATGAAAGGCGCGTTCTTGCCGAGGAAAAATGAAAGCGTGAGAGAAATTATCAAGGAAGAATCTTTGTATAAAATAAATTTAAATAATCCTCTGGAAAAAAACGGAATATATTTGATTAAGCTTAATGAACGATTAAGCTTGCCGGAAAATATCTTCGCGTTTTCTTCTTCAAGAAGTTCTGTGGGGAGAATTGATCTGCAGACAAGATTGATCGTTGATGGCTATTCAAGATTTGACAGCATCCCCGTTGGTTACAAAGGCGAATTATGGCTTCAGGTTATTCCGAAGTCTTTTTTAATAAAACTTAATTTTAAAGATAGATTAAATCAAATCAGATTTTTCAACGGCGAGGCAAAAGTTGGCGGTCAGGAAATAGAAAAAATCTATTCGGAACGAGAACTTCTTTTTGACGAGAACTTGAATTTTGCCGGTTCCGATGAAAAAATAGCCAGAGACAGCAATGGCGGTATCGTTATGAATATAAATTTAAGCGGAGAAAAAAGCAGTGGAATAGTGGGATATAAAAAATTGCTGATTGACTGCGTTTTGGATTTTTCAAAAAAGAATTATTATAACCCAGATGATTTTTTTGAACCGGTTTACGCTCCAAAAAACGGCAAGCTGATTTTGGAAAAAGAGTCATTCTATATTTTTTCCACAAAAGAATATATTAGAGTTCCAGGCAATTTTGCCTCGGAAATGGTCGCTTACGATATTTATAACGGAGAATTCCGAAGCCATTACGCCGGGTTTTTTGATCCGGGGTTTGGCTATGGCAAGGACGGAGAAATAAAAGGCAGGCAAGCGGTTTTGGAAATTAGGTCTTATGAAAATAATTTTATCTTCCAGGATGGTCAGCCAATTTGCCGAATGAATTTTGAAAAACTGGTTGAGCCCGCTGATTTTATCTACAGCGAAGAAATTGGCTCGCATTACGCAAATCAGTCCGGACCGAAATTGAGTAAGCATTTTAGGGGGAAATAAAGTTGATGGTAAAAATAAGGTTTTAATATAAAAAAGTTGATTTGAATTTTGTATATTTAGATGATGAATTAGAGGGATAGGTCAAATGTATTGCTGTCGTTCTGAACTTGTTTCAAAATCTTCTGTCTGACGGGTTTTGTCTGTGATTTATTTCATCGGATTTTCAAATCTGTCATTCCTGCGGAGGAAGGAACAACAAGGTTTGTTCTGTGAAATAAATTATTGTTGGTTCAGTATCTCTGACCTGAACCAGATATTTCTTAGAATGCAATTAAAAAACTTCTGTCTTTTTGTAGTTCTATAATAATTGTGAATTTAGGAACGGTAGTTGGTTATAGATAGATTGAAAGAAATATAAGGTTCAGGTCAGAGACACTAAACCAACAACAGAATAGACTAAAAAAATAAAAATAACACTCATTGAGATAAAATGGATTCCTGCCTCCGCAGGAATGACAAATATGGTTCTGTGAAATAAATTACTTTATTAACTTTCTACTTTTTCTACTTTCTACTTTTAACTTTTTTTAATGTATCTAAAAAAACTTGAAATTTCCGGGTTTAAGTCGTTTGCCAATAAAACGATTTTGGATTTTCCGCAAGGAATAACGGCTGTGGTTGGACCGAATGGTTCAGGAAAGTCAAATGTTGCCGATGCGGTGAAGTGGGTTTTGGGCGAGCAGAGTATGAAAAGTTTGCGCGGGAAAAAAGGCGAAGATGTAATTTTTACCGGGAGTGATAAAAAATCAAAAATGAGCGCTGCCGCTGTTTCTTTGTATTTTGACAACAGCGACAAAAAGATGCCTCTTGATTATGAAGAGGTTATTTTGACAAGAAAGCTTTTTAGAAATGGCGATAGTGAATACCTAATAAATAAAAGCAGAGTGCGTTTGATAGATATTGTTGAATTATTGGCAAAGTCGGGTGTGAGCCAAAGGGGATATTGTGTTATCAATCAGGGAATGGCGGATTCAATTTTGATTGCGACTCCCGCGGAAAGAATGGTTATTTTTGAAGAAGCGACCGGCGTGCGGAAATTCCAAATAAAAAAACAACAGACAATCAGCAAGCTTGAGTCAACGGGAAGAAATCTGCAACGCGTCAAAGATCTCTTAAATGAAATAGAGCCGCGCTTGAATTCTCTGAAAAGGCAGGCGAATAAAGCTCAGAAAAGAAATAGCGTGGAAAAGGAATTGAAAGATGAACAAGAAAAACTGTTTTCAAATATTTGGAATGATTTGAATAAAAGAAATAAAAAATATAAATCCGACAAAGAAGATCTGGAAAATTTCATTAATAAACTTTCAAAAGATACTATTGATATTAAGAAAAAACTTTCCCGAAATAAAAATGACAGTGGGAATTATCAGGAGAAGTTTGATAATTTACAGAGAGAAATGAACTCTTTGCGGGAAGTTATAAATAATTTGCAAAAAAATCTTTCTATAGTAGAGGGAAGGACGCAGATTGAAAATGAAAGAAAGGAGAAAATAGAAAATCCTGAATATGTGCCGATAAATCTTGGTTATGTCAAAGAAAAAATTTCTAAAATAGTTTCTATGTATAATATTTTTTTTAGCTCAATAGAAAAATTAGCCAGTCTTGAAAATATTGGATTAATCAGAAAAGAAGGAATTGACGTTAGAAAAAACATAGAATCGCTTTTTAAAGAAATCAGAGATGGGAAGGTAAATCAAAATAACGCAAAAATTGAATTTGACGATAGCAATTTAAAAAAGCTTGAATCCGAAAAAACGGAAATACTTGTCAGGATTAAAAATCAAGACGAGAAATATAAAAAAGCGAGAAACGATATACATAATTTAAACAAGGAAGAACAAGAGAAGAGAAAGTCATTTTTTGAATTGGAAAGAAGTTTGCAAATCAAGCAAGACGAGATGAATAAATTTAAGGATAATTTAAATCAAATAAATATAGAACTTGCGAAATTTGAAGTTAGAAAAGAAGATCTGATAAATGAGATTAAAGATGAATTTGACGAAGTGGAATTACTGAATAATATTCAAAACGGTACTATTATAAAAAATACAAGCGAAGAAAATTCCAGCAGTAATTATTTTGACAGGGAAGAATCAAGATCAAAAATAAGGAGATTGAAAATTCAACTGGAACAAATTGGAGGGATTGATCCTTTGATCGTTGAAGAATATGAAGAAACAAAAAATAGATTTGAATTTTTATTGGCGCAGTCAAATGATCTGGAACAAGCATCAGAAAAATTAAAAACAGTGATTGACGAACTTGATCAAAAAGTTGAAGAGATATTCAAATCATCATTTAAGAAAATAAACGAGGAGTTTGGCAAATACTTCAGAATTATTTTTGGCGGAGGAAAAGCGAATTTGTCAGTAAAATATTCTGTTAAACAAGAAGAGAAAAACAAAAAAGAAGATAGCGGAATGAAGGAAGCTGAAGAAAATAAAAAAGAAGAGAAAAAGATCGCCGGAATTGAAATAAACGCTTTTCCTCCCGGAAAGAAAATAAGCAATTTAAATATGCTCTCAGGAGGAGAAAGAGCGCTTATTTCAATCGCGGTTCTCTTCGCGATTATTTCCAACAACCCGCCGCCCTTTTCTGTTCTTGATGAAATTGACGCCGCTTTGGACGAGTCTAACTCGGAAAAAATCGCCGAAATTTCCAACGAGGTCGCGTCAAAGACACAATTTATAGTTATCACTCACAATCGCGAAATGATGAAACACGCAAAAGTTTTATATGGAGTGACGATGCAGGATGATGGAGTTTCAAAGATCATTTCGTTGGAGTTAGAAGGAACGAAAAAATGAGTTTAAATTAAAACATCTATGAATAAAAGTCAGAAAATGATAGAAAATATTAATGTGGTGGCTGAGTTGGTTGATGTTCTGGATAAAAACGGAAATATTACCGGGATCTCAAAATCAATATTAAAAGTTCATCAGGATGATTCTTGGCATCAAGCGTCTCATGTTTGGGTTTTCAATTCTGAGGGAGAAATTATTTTACAAAAGCGTGCTGAGAAGGGAATGTACTTTCCCGGTTTATGGGATATTCCCGCTGCGGGACAGACTTCCAAGGGAGAAAATCCCGATGAGACGGCAATCAGAGAACTTTATGAAGAAATTGGCATTAAAGCAGATTCCAAAAAGCTGAAAAAGATTGAAGTAAGAAAAGTTTCTATGAATGTTCCCGAAAAAAATTATTATAATAATGAATTTGATCATATATATTTATATAAATTTAATGGTAATATCTCAGAATTAGAGTTACAAAAAAGAGAAGTGGACCATATAAAGTTTATGCCGATAGATAAATTTAAACTGGAAATTCAAGATCCGGAATTATATAAAAAATATGTGCCTCATGGTGAATATTATTTTGATATAATCAGAGCGATAAGGAAAGAGTTGAATTCTAAAATATGAATTTTCGTTTTTTAGCTATCATGATCTTGACATTAACTTTTTTACGCTTTATATTAGTAAGGAAAAAATAATATGAACAAAACGATCTTTTAAAATATATTAAACAATCAAGACAGCTGCCAATAATATCATTAGCGGATATCTTGACTGTTTGAACCTAAAATGGAAATTTTCACTTTATGGACGAATGGTCAAAACAGGAGGTTCCTGAAAATGAGAAGAACAAAATATTTGACAACAAGTGTGATCTTGTGTCTGTTGTTAGTATTTACTGCAACAGCGCAAGCGCAAACAGAAGAAGATAATGCGTCATTTATATCACAGAGTGGCGCGAAGATCGGCGCGATTCCGGAAGATGCTGTCGTAGTATCTATGCCGCGAGATGCTACTTTACCAGTCAGTTTTGATTGGAGAGATGTAGACGGAGTTGATTGGATGACTTCGGTCAAATCGCAAATTGGTGGCACTTGCTGGGCGTTTAGCGCGACCGCAGTAGTAGAAGCAGTGATTAATATTCAGATGAATGATCCAACATTAGATGTTGATTTGTCGGAATGGCAATTAGTCTCTGCCTGCTGTGAAGCCGGAGGCAGTAGCGGAGGATACCCGGAAAAAGCTCTTGAATATATGAGAGGAGGAATACTTACCGAGGAAGAGTTTCCTTATGTTGGAGGGGTATCCTGTAGTTGCGACTTGCCAGATGGCTGGGAGGAGAACGGCTCGTGGAGTATTGTCAATTATATTTATATTGACAATACTACTGAGGATTTCAAAAGAGCGCTTGTAAAGTACGGTCCCATGGCGGTCGTTTTGAACCCGGGTGATATGAGTGTGTTAGACACCACTGATATTGCCAGTACTAGCATCGACACTGCTAAATTTAGGGAAATTCCCACTGCTTGCCATGCCGTTGCGCTAGTAGGGTACAACGATATGGGAAATTACTGGATTATTAAAGATAGTGGTAATTTCGAATCCTTCGGTTTTGGAGGACCAGGTTATAAGACAATCCCATACGGAGAGATTGAAAGACATAATTATGCCTTTGTTATAACTGGTGTTTCCAAAAACACAGGGGTTTGGGAAAAGCCGACTGTTGCCACTGCTTCATCATACTCTGACGAAGATCATTCGCCAGGGAAAGCAATTGATAAAAACCAGAGAACATCATGGCGGTCGGAAAAAAACGACAAGGAAGACTCTTGGATACAATTTGATTTGGAAGAAGAAAAACCAGTGAAGATGATTCGGATGATGGTTTTTCCCACTGTCGTACCATTGACAGTGGATGTCCAAGTTTCAAACGATGCTATGAACTGGAAAACGGTGGCATCAGATGGCATTGTGAAAAGGGGCAATACCTTTTACACAATTCCATTTGATCAAACGACTGCCAGATATATAAAAGTTATAGAAAAGTCGTTTGACGGATCATTCGGGACATGTGTAGAATTTAACATCTACATTCCCGATGAAATAGGAGAATGGACAGATCCAGTTTGGGCATGGTCGCCAACATGGTGGGGAAATGGATTTGATCCAAGAATAGCGATAGACAATGATCTCAATACCCACTGGTTCTCGGGATCATACCAAAGTAGTTTTCCTAAGTGGATATTCTTTGCTATGGATGAGATCATAGCAATGGATAAAGTGCGAATAATGATTTTTTCATCTGATCTTCCGATGGAAATTGATATTCAAGTGTCTGATGGCACTTTGCCGACAGACACCTATCCATACTTGCCGTGGGAATGGGAAATAGTGTTGTCTAATTTTACCGTTACGGAGGGCAATACTTTTGTGGAAATTCCATTTTCGGAAACAGTTAATGCCAGATATGTAAAAGTCTGGCAGACGAGCCACAACAAGCTCGGCAGAAATTTTGGAACATGCACCGAGTTTGATGTGCATGTGATATAAAAAAGGAGGAATAACCAAAATATGAGGATAGCTTGCGCATAGCTATTCCTCTTTTTATTTTATGGATCAATTTTGCTTCAAATTTTGCCTCATTGTTTGACACCAGTAAAATTTTGAATTAAGATAAATTTAAATAAAGAAATAAAAGGAGGAACTATAAATGGAATGTCCGGTTTGCGGTGCGAAAATGTCCGGTTTGCTTTGGTTTGATGGCTCAAGGGCATTTTTTCAATGTCTGGAAAATCCAAATCATCTTTTACTTCATGTTGAAACTCTTAAGACTTTGCCAGAAAAAGTAACTATAGTTATTGATAGAGAAGAAAGAATAAGAGAAGCAAATGTTTCAATGGTTTTTATTGACTCAAAAGAAGCTAAGAGAATAGCTGCTATGGGGTCAAGAGTTGCATCACCTGCTGTTATGGATATTATGAGTAATATAACAAAAAAAGTGATTGCAATTCTCAGCGACAAATATACGGAAAGTATCGTGATAGTTTTATTGGAAATAAAATACAAGAAAAATTTAAAAGGAGGATAATGTAAGAAATTTTAGAACAGATTTAGTCTGTTCTTTTTTTAAGACAAAAATTGATATCTGACAAAATTTTGTCTAATTATTTTTTTATGTTAAGATGTATTTATTGTATGTGTGCTTATTTTAATATATATGTATTCAATCTTAATTTTTGAAAGGAGGTGAAAATAAAAAATGAAAAACAAAAGTTTAAAGAGATTGACAAGTTTTGTAATGATGTTTGCTTTTATGTTGAGTTCTGTTTCTATGGCAGGTGTTCCTGTAGCTGTTGCCGAAGAGGGTGACGGAACTTCTTCTGATGGTACCGAAACATCGTCAACAAATCAAATGCTTCACTTTATTATGAAAGTTCGCTGGGGAAATGTGATTGATGACGCAACAAGCAGTGCGGAGACTAATTTTGACGGATTTATAAATGTTTCAGAGAGCGCTCGTGTCAGTCTGGAAAGGACTTTGCTTTTTGAAAGACATAACAGTACAGCTGACAAAATTACCAGTCGTAAGGATCCTGTTTCCTGGAATTCTTTGGTTTACGGTCATTGGGACGGAGTGAAAGTTCTTGTTTCTTCACCGGCAAATGATAGTGTGACTATTAAGACAGCAGAGGAAGATGTCACTATGACCGCACAAGAGCTTTATGATTTAAGCGAGTCATATGTTGAAGATGTTGGAGAGGGAAGAGAAATTGTGATCAAAGTATATCCGATCAAAAATCCAAAATACTTTCTGAAAGTTATTTGGGGAAAGACCAACAGAGCGGATTATGCTCTCAGAAGCGAGGAAGCGAATGAAGTGGAAATTAGCACTTCAACAACTGAATCTTCTTCTAACGCGGTTATTATAAAGAATAGGAGGATTACTAACGGGATTGCGTGGTACGACGCGTCCGGAAATTTCCAAATTAATAGTGGCGGGACATTGAGGATTATTAAAGCTTTGCGTTTTGAAGGAAAAGATAGAATCACTCTGTCAAATTCTGACAGCAAAATTGAATGGATCTCTCATGTTGCGCAAGGAGTTGATGGAATTTTAACAAGACTGAATCTAGACGCCAATAGTTTGGATAATTCTGACACGGTAACCCTTAATTTTACCAGAATAAAGAACTCTGACGGTACGGAAGGCTGGAGTAAAGATTTTAGCATTATTGATCTTTACCACGACAGAAAAACTGTTGAAACTGTAAAAAATGACTATGGAGTAATTCTCCAAGTTTGGAAAAGACCAAACAGATCATTAATCAGGGTAAAAGGCGATTCGAAAGTTTATATGGTTGAAGACGGAGTAAAGCAATGGATTCCTTCACCGGAAGTTCTGGAAAGTCAAGGTTTATCATTTGAGGATGTGGAAGATGTAGATATAGAGGAAGCTGATACTTATGGAACCGCGGAAGAAGTTTGTTACGCTGATGGAACAATAGTTCAAGAGGAAGGCGCGGATGAGGTTTATGTTATTGCCGATGGAGAGAAAAAGCACATTACAGACCCTGCGTCATTTGTAGCTTTGGGATATAATTGGGGAAATATTGTTAAAGTAAAACCGGGAATTCTTGGAATGTACAAATTGAGGTCTGCAATGAAAACGGATTCAGTCCATCCGGAAGGAGCGTTAATTAGAGAAGAAGGAACTAATACCGTTTATCTGATTGAGGGTGGAAAAAAGAAACCAATTTCAACCCAAAGTATTTTCAACGCTCGTCGTTTGAATTGGAACAAGGTTCTTGTGATTAGCAATGCACAGATGAATAAATTCCAGTCTGGCGCTAACTTGCAATATCCTGATGGCGCTTTAGTTAAAGATCCTACTGGCAAGGTATATAAAATAGACCATGGCAAAAAGCGATGGATCAGGTCTGGAGACGATTTGACCGGAGCAGGTTATAGCGCGGATGATATTATCAATGTAACTGATGCTGCTGAAGTGGCTGATCTGGAGGCAACTGTTGAAGGTGATGATATTGTTGCGGATGACATAGCCGGATTATAGAAATTGCTGTTTGCATAATCACACAGTAAAATACTCCCAAAATTTCGGGAGTATTTTATTTTTCTTGTTATTATTTTTTTGATGAGGTAGAATGGTAGAGACAAGGTATTGCCTCGTCTCTACGACACTATAATTATAACATCTGTATATGCTCTATAAATTAAAATTAATTCTCCGTAAAGTTATTCCATATAAGTTTATTTTGCTGACTCATAAAATAAGAGCGTTTTCAGCAGCGGTTGTTTATGGATTTCCGGGAAAAAAAATAAGGGTAATTGGTGTTGCGGGAACAAAAGGGAAAACGACAACTGTGAATATGATTGCTAAGATATTAGAAGAAAACGGAAATAAAGTTGCGATTCTTTCCACAGCGAATTTTCAAATTGGCGATCAAAAATGGCTTAATGATGTAAAATTGACGACAACCTCGCCTTTCTATTTTCAAAAATTTTTAAAAAGAGCGATCAAAGAAAAATGTAATTACGCGATTGTGGAGATTTCTTCACACGGGCTTGTCCAATATCGGCATTGGGGAGTTTCATATAAAACCGTCGTTTTAACAAATATGATGAGCGACCACCTTGATTATCATAAAACTTATGCTAATTATAAAAACTCGCACAACGCTTTAATCACGAAAGATTTGGAGAATATAGTTATAAATTATGATGACGAGGATTTAAAAAGTTTTCTAATTAAACACACTCATAGAAATCCCCCTAGCCCCCTTTTTCAAAGGGGGAACTCTCAAGAGGAGAATATATCTTATATATTTAGTTTAAAAGGTTATCAGGAAATTCAAGGCGCGAATTTAATTAAAGCGGAGAATATAGCTTTAAACGAGAAAGGCTCTGAATTTGCGATTGTTTTGGGAGATAAAAAGGAAAATATAAAATTGCCGCTGATCGGCGAGTTTAATATTTATAATTCTTTGGCTGCTGCGTCTGTCGGATTGGCGGAAAAAATAGATTTAAAAACAATCAAAAAGGCGCTTGAATCAACACGAAATATTCCGGGGCGGCTGGAAAAAATTGACGAAGGGCAAGATTTTGAAGTCATTGTTGATTATGCGCATTCGCCGGATTCATTGAAAAGCGTTTATAAAACTGTGAAACCGTATCTGAAAAATAAACTAATTGCGGTTTTGGGTGGAACGGGGGACAGAGACAAAACTTACCGAGCCAAAGGAGGAGCGCTGGCGGATGAATATGCGGATATAGTTATTATTACGAACGAAGATCCGTATAGCGAAGATCCCGAGAAAATCATTGACCAAGTTTTGAGCGGTGTTAAAAACAAAACGCTTGGCGAAAATTTATTCAGAATTTCCGACAGGAAAGAAGCAATTAAAAAAGCGGTTAGCTTGGCAAATAGCGGTGATCTGGTAATGATAACCGGCAAAGGGTCTGAACAATTGATGATCTGCGGCAAGCAAAAAATTCCATGGGATGACAGGGAAATTGCGAGGGAGGCGATAAAAGAAATTAAGCGTGATTTATCGTAATTCTATAACCGAAAAATATGACCAAGGAAAAAATAAATTTTTATCTCGTAGTTGTTTCTGCTTTAATTTTGGGAATGTTGACTGATTATTTATTTTACCAAAAATCAATTGGCATTTCTTTTTTTGTTTTCAATTCAATCGCGATTATCTTTACAATGATATTTGCCAGAAAAGCTAATAAAAAAATAAGTGGAATCCAATATTTTATTTTAATTTCCATTCTCCTATTCTCGGTCGGAGTATTTTTGAGAGCAAGTTCATTTTTAGCGTTTTTTAATATCATTGGTGGTATTTATCTTCTTTTTTTCTTTCTTACTCTCTTTCTAAACAAAAATATTTCAGATTTCAGATTCTCAAAATATTTTATTTATCCGTTATCTTTTCTTCTGAGATCGTTTCCCAGCGTGTCAAAATTTATTAGAAAATATAAAAACGCAATTCCAAAAAATAATAAGTCTGGCTCCAAAGAACTTCGTAGTATAATTAAGGGGGTGATTATTGCTATTCCCTTTCTAATTATTTTCATTATGCTTTTATCTTCAGCAGATCAGGTTTTTCAGGCTTATGCCAACAAATTTATTAAAATTGATTTTGATTTTAGAATAATTCTAAGAGTGTTGAAGGTTCTGTTAGTCTCTTATTTGTTCTTGGGGATTTTTTCCAGAATTACGGAAGATAAGAAGTCGGAAGAAATAAAAAGTTCAAGTCAGAGACTTGAACCAACATCTGAAAGCGAAAAATATGTTTTCTTGTCGAAGTCCTCTGCTGAGAGACTCCGACAGGGCGAAAAAATAAAAAGCGCGGAAAATAAAATAAAAGAAAACAAATCTTCCAATTTCATTGAATCATCAACAGTTTTGGTTTTGGTTGAGTTATTATTTTTGTCTTTTATCATTATTCAGTTTTTCTATCTTTTTGGCGGCAAGAACTATGTCTGGGGAATTGAAGAGTACATCACTTATTCCGAATATGCCAAAAAAGGATTTTATGAATTGATCTGTGTTTCAATCATTTCTTTTCTTTTAATTTTCGCAATTGACGAAGCGGGAAAGAAAGAAACTTTAAAAGAAAAAAAATATTTAAAATACTGGGCGCTATTCTTATTCTGGAAATATCCGTCATAATATATTCGGCTTGGACGCGAATGTCTGTTTATGTTGACGGTTTTGGATATTTTTTGTATTTCTGAGTTTTCTCTATAAAATGCTTTTGGAAAAAAGAAAGAACTTTTCTTTCTCTTAATATTTTGTTTGTCAATTATTTTTTGGATTGGAATAAACATAATAAACCCTGACGCTTTTGTCACTCGGAAAAATATAGAGAGACTGGCTCAGGGAAAGAAATTAGATCCATTTTATCTATCCCGTTTATCCGCTGATGCTATTCCTGAAACGGTAAAGATATTTCAAGTAGACATAGACGAAGAAATAAAAATAGAAATGGCGAGAAATTTATATTATCGCTGTGATTCTTTTTTGGGGTTGCGATATTATGAAAATTCTCCTTTTTATGGAAATGATCCAGTTTCTTTTAAAAAAAGATTAAAGAATGCTGAGGAAAAACAAAATGAAAATTGGCAGTCGTTTAATATTTCAGAAAGAAAAGCGTTGTTGGCTTTGAAGGAAAATTATAAAGAGATTGTGAAATATCAAAAAAATATTTTGAAAAAGAAGCGGAAAAATGCTGGGAGAGAATAAAAAAATGCGAAGGAAAGTGGGGATGTGGCGAGAAAAGAATGTGTGAGATATATGAGAAAAGCGCGAAGATGGAAGAGTAGGGTTGATATTGCAAAAATTGAAGCGGGAGCAACACCCAACCCTACCATTGAAACAGTGAAAAAAATTGCGGACGCGCTTGGTATGTCGCTTGATGATTTAATGAAATAAATTTATGGCAAACAAAAATCTTACAAACGCAAAACGGGCGAAGAACGATGAGTTTTATACCCAGTTCGGCGATATTCAAAAAGAAATTTCCGCGTATTTGGATTACGACGCTAATGTATTTCGTGGCAAGGCAGTGTATTGCAACTGCGACGATCCGTATGAAAGTAATTTTTTTCGCTATTTTGTTCTCAATTTTAATAAGCTTGGATTGAAACAGCTTATTACTACCAGCTATAAGCCCTCGCCCGTAGCCAACACGCAGCTAAGTTTATTCGGTGATAATAAAACGCTTACGCTGTCAAAAGGCCGTCCCAAAATAACTGCCAACAAATTTATTATCAACGAAGCGCGCGATATAGACGGCGACGGCGAGTTTAATTTGAAGGATGTTGCCAAACAGCTGAAAGCAAACAAACATAACGAATGGACGCCGTTAGAAGAAAATGGTGATTTCCGCAGCGATGAATGCATAGAAATGCTTAAACAATCTGATATTGTGATAACCAATCCGCCGTTTAGTTTGTTCCGCGAGTATGTAAAACAACTTTTTGATTATAACAAAAAGTTTGTGATCATTGGCAGTATGAATGCGATTACTTACAAAGAAATTTTTCCTTTGATAAAAGATAACAAAATGTGGTTAGGGAACGGTTTTCAAAGCGGAAACGCGTACTTTTTTACGCCAAACACGCGAGATTTCGCTTCGGGGGTTTATGATAAAAAAACCGGACTTGTGAAATTCCGCAATGTTTGTTGGTTCACTAATCTTGA
>CAZBCK010000005.1:0-28662 GCA_964490635.1 uncultured Candidatus Saccharibacteria bacterium
CCAGTTGGCTACCAGGTTTATGAAATTAGTGATGGTGTAGGTTGTGGAGGGAGAAGCTATGGAGAAAGATATAGTGAAATCATCTGTGTTTTGGTTGTTGGATTCATCAAAGCGGGTGATCTCTGACGATCCAAGCGGATCAATCAAGGAGAAAATCTAGAAGCGGTATCTCTTGAATAATAACATCTTTATAATTATGCGTCTGATTTTTTCCAGACAGAGTAATCAAGATATTTTTTCCTTTTTTCAAATATTTATCCGTAATAACAAAATTGCCAAACTCTCGTTTTTTATTTTGGGCATTAATTTCAAGGCTAACCTGTATTTTAAGAAAATGATTTTTATCCTGTGGCACTATAAAATCAATTTCCTTATTTTCATCATCGCGTCCATAATAAATTTTTGAATATTTTTTTGCCAGAGTATTATAAACAATATTTTCCAGTAATCTTCCTTCAATATCCGGCTTGGAAATATTTATAATATTGGCCAATCCATTATCAGTGGCGTAAAATTTATATTGCTTGCTGAAAATTTTCTTGGTTTTCCATTCAAATTTCTTTATTTTGCTCAAAGCAAAGGACTGCTCATACATTTCAGCGTAATTTTGCAATGTCGGAACGGAAATTTTTTCGCCCTCATTGTTTAATATATTCGCTATATTTGAAAAACTGACAGTTCCTCCAATATTGGAAAAAATATAATAAAGCAATTTTTCAATAATCGCCACTTTTTCAACTCTAAACCTTTTAACAATATCATCCAATAAAACTTTTCTAAAAAGAGATTTAATATACTGCTGAATTTCTTCATCTTTTCTTCCGATTATTTCTGGCAATCCTCCCCAATACAAATAACGATATAAATGTTTTTTCAGCAGGATTTTATGTTTTATTTTGTCAAAACTGCCATTAATTTTGACATTGGAAAGTTTTAAATATTCCTTAAAATCAAACGGTCTGATTTGCGTTTCAATGGTTCTTCCGGCCAAAGCCGTACTAAATTCGCCAGATAGAAGAGAGCTATTGGAGCCGGTTAAATAAATATTATATTTATTTTTTTGTGAATCATAAATTGTGCGAATAAATTTTTCCCAATATTTAACATTCTGAATTTCATCCAAAAACAAATATATTTTGCCGTCTTGAACAACACGCGCTTCAAATAATTCCAGCATTTTTCGCAAATCTTCAATTTGATTATTTTTCGCCAAGATATCATGCTCAAAATTTATAAAAAATATATTTTCCTCCGGCACATTTTTATTTTTAATCAGATATTGTTTCAATTGCTTTAATAAAAAAGATTTGCCAGTTCTTCTGAAGCCGGTAACTACTTTTATAAAATCATTGTTTAAGCCTGATTTAAACCAATTAAAATAATCATCGCGGTCAATATAGTGATCTACGGAAATCCGCGAAGAATCAACAATAATTTGCTTTAATTCGTCAGTGGTAATTTGTGTATTATTTGTCATATTTACATTTTAACAAATACTACGATTTTGTAAAGTCCATTTTATAAAAACTATACCACGAGAACAGCTATGATGACAACGGATGGCGACAAATTAAGAAATAAATTTCTACCCCGTAAAATCGCCACGCTCCTATTGAGTAAACTAATCATTGATTTGTTTTTTTAAAATCATATAATTTTTTAAAATAATTCTAAATTATATTTTTATTTTCAATTAATTCTAATTAAATATTTAATTTTAGTTTAACATAAAATTTTTAAAATTTAAAATTATACTTAATATTTGATATTTGATATTATTTTAGGATCATTCGTTTCCCCCTTTGTAAAAGGGGAATTAAGGGGGATTTCCTCCTCGTACTTGAGAAGCAAAATAAGTCTAATACTTTCAAAGTGTATTCTCTACGGAATAGATGAAAGACAATACTTTGATGAATTAATTATAGTCAAACCAAGAAATCCCCCCAGCTCTCTTTCCCAAAGGGGGGAGCTCACATATCCCAATTTATTAAATACAACTAAATTGCGCATGAGCCCTATTTTATTATGGCAGTTTTTGTTTGATTTTGAAAAAAAATTAAAAAATATTCCCATAATTTAAAACAATTTTTGATTTGCGTTTAAATCAGAAATATTTTAATATTCAAGGTCGCACAAAACATTGTTTTTTATTTCTAAAAAAACACGACCAAAAAGGGAGCCAGAAAAAACATTACGGCGATATAGATCAGAGGAATCGCTCTTGAAGTCAGCGCGGTTTCGCCGATCTTTCTGGAAATGGAGATTGGAATAATCCTTAATGGATAGATAAAGACACTTCCAAATATATTAAATAGACAATGTGCCATTGCCACGGTAACGGCGACATAGCTTCCCAGACTAAAAGCGACTAAAAGCGCGGTGACGGTTGTACCGATATTTGCTCCGAGAACATACGGATAAATTGTCTCCAATTGCAAAACGCCGAGACCGACAAACGGAACGATCAGAGATGTTGTGACAGAGCTACTTTGCACAAACGCGGTGAGAAACAATCCAAAAGCAAAACTTCTTCCGGGACTTTTAAAAATTGAGTTGTGAAAAATTTCCTTAAATTCTGTTTTAGCAAGCGGTTTCAGTATCCTAACAAAAGAAAAAAGTGAAAAAATAGCATCGCCAAAGATATCGCCGCAAGAAGAATAGTATTATCGCCAAGCGCGGTTTTAAAAAAGTCCGTTGCAGGACTTAAGATATAACTCAATGAATTTGTGAATGAACCTTTTGCGATGACATCCGACACCGATCCGTAATTGAAAATTGAATTGGTGATAAATAGCGATGATTTTTCCAGCAAATGAAACTTTATTTCCAGCGGGAAAAATAACAGCACTGCGAAAACATTGTGAATATCGTGAAGAATCGCTGCTTCAAACGCTCTTTTGAATTCGCCTTTTTTGCGAATATGCGAAATTGAAACGATTGTGTTTGTAATAGTTGTTCCTATGTTCGCGCCAAGAATTATCGGTATTGCGCCAGTCAATGTTAAACAACCACTGGCCACCAAGCCAACTGTCAAAGATGTTGTGAAAGAAGAACTTTGCACAATACTTGTGACCAAAATCCCAATAAACAAAGTGACGAACGGATCAACAGTCAGAGAAATAAGCTGATCTGAAAAATCTCCCCCGAACATTTCAAACGAAGAAGACATTAGTTTCATACTTAAAAGAAAAAGATACAAAAAGATCAAAGAGCCAACAATTTTCCTCCCTATTTCTTTTTTTGTCATAAAGTTTTGATAATTTATTATTACATTCCGACATTGCTATGCTAATTAAATCTTTTGGTTTATTATTTCCTCGTAAATCCTCTCGTATCCTTCAACCATTTTGTCTATTGTAAAATTTTCCTCAACATATTTTCGGCAATCAGCCCGATCTATTTTATCTATCTTCTTTATCGCTTTGATCATCTCTCTCTCATTTTCCACTATAAATCCTGTTTTTTCGTGTTTTACTATTTCCGGCGCGGATCCTTTATTGAAAGCTATAACCGGAGTTCCGCATGCCATTGCCTCAATCATTACCAATCCGAATGGTTCTTCCCATCTGATCGGAAAAAGAAGAGCTTTAGCGTTACCAAGAAAATCAGACACTTTCTTGCCATTCAAAAACCCCAAATCTTCTCTCTTATTCTTTTTCAAATACGGTTTTATCTTCTCGTCATAAAATCCGCCCCCCCAGACAGTTCCCGCCATCTTTAGTTTTTCTCTGGATTCTGCCGCAACCGTCACAGCAAGATCAGCGCCTTTTTCATGCGAATATCTTCCTAAAAAAGCAAGATAATCACCCTGCTTTTTTTTGAATTCAAATTTTTCAATTTCCAGCCCATTATAAACTGTTCCGGCATAATTCAGATTTGGCATTCCTTTTCTTTGGCTATTGCTAATAGAAACATAATGAGCTTCATTCTTCCATGGGCAATACTCCACAGATCTGTTCCAGCTTGCTGACATTGGATCGTGTAAAGTGAAAACTGTCGGCGTTTTTGTCAGATTGACGAATGGTAATATTTTCGGTGTCAGATGAAAAGCGTGAATAATATCGTATTTATTTTTCTGCGCGTCTTTATACATTTTAGCAGCCATCAGTTGTTCGTAAATCATCAGTTGCTGCTGATCGTGAAATCCACCGGACATTGCCCTATTCGGCAGACGATAATATGAGACCATTCCGCAATTTTCCTTTTTAATTTTAATTTTTGAGTCGGTCGGAGTGTAAAAAGTAAGATCGTGTCCGCGTTTTTCCAATCCTTTCACAATCTTTTCTGCCAATCCCATCGGCGCATAAACAATTTCCTTTGGCAAAGGACAAGAGAATTCATTTGTACAATAGAACGCTATTTTCATTTTTTAAAACTTAAGATCTTGATATTTATTATATTATTTAAATCTTATCACTTGTTACCGATTTTTCCAAATTCCAGACTGCATTTTAACAAAGTTTGACTTGAAAAAATATTTTGTGGCTAGTTCAGTGTTTCCGACTTGGGAAATGCCGGACCAAGCATAGAATTATAAAGTTTGTAATAAAAAAAATAATTAAATAGCAAGACAGAAAATTAAACCATAAAATATCAGACGGATTTTCCCATGGCGAACTGAAACTACATTTCCGTGGAAAAGGGAAATCATAACCGGTAAGGTCTTGCGTTACGAATGTTATCGGATAACCGAACTTCATATCTTCCATATCTTTTTTGTCATATGCGGTTTTAGGTATTGATAATGTTCCGATAACAATAATAAATGACACAAGTCCGATAAGGAGATATTTAATTATTTTTTTCATACTTCATCGAACTAACCGAGGAGTTATTTTAAAACTGGTTTTAAGAAATATTTAGTTTAAGTTAGGAGATTTGAGCCAACACCGGTAAAAATTAAACGGACTTTATGTTCAAAAAGATATTTCTTAATATTCTTAATTATAGCATATACCCAATAAAGATAGAAAACTCATAAATAAAAAAATCACATTATGCAAAGTGATTTTAGTTTTTTTAAGTTTTGTCTATTTTCTAGCTCTAAACAAATTTTTAAAATAAGTCCAGTGCCAAAAAGTATGAAATACTGAGATCATAAACATTGCGATGCCTGTTTCAACATGCAAAAATAAAATGTTTGGTAGCAATGGGATTGCTATGCCAAAATTAATTTTTATTACTAATAACACACCTGAGATACCAGAAAACAAAAATGTAATTAGTAATAATACATTCCAAATCTTTCTGTGTTTCACAACACTAATAATTTTCTTCTTTGATAAAATATGTGTTATTGCGTAGAGAATAATCAGGAATAAGGAGATTGGGATAAGATGATAAGTCATTTTATTTTGCTTAGCTGTTGTTAAATTTTTATCATTTACCTCTGGCGTGTTTGCTGCTTGAGCAATAGTTCCATTTTCCGGAGCTGGTTGCGAACGATCACATATTTCATCATTATCTACATCAACATATCTGGTGCAATCTCCCGGAGCGGGACAATTCACTTCATTATGCGGACAATCATTCCATGCCAGAGTTGTTGCTGGAATTAAAATTGATAATATTAAAGTGAAGATTATTCTTTTCGTCATAATAATATCAATATATTTTTTGAACCTATTCGCTTCTCAACGCATCTACCGGATCAAGACGGCTCGCTTTTAGTGCTGGGTAGAATCCAAAAAATACGCCGACTAATACCGAAAAACCAAAACCCACAACTATACCCATCAAAGATGGCGCTAGTTTAATTAATTCTGCTAACGATGTTTCATTAACTACATAAATCAGACCATTGCCGATTAAAATCCCAATTATACCGCCGATCATTGAAAGGATTATGGACTCAAGTAAAAATTGGCTTAAGATGTCTTCGCGTTTTCCCCCGATTGCTTTGGCAATACCTATTTCTTTGGTGCGTTCGGCAACAGTAGCAAACATAACATTCATAATTCCTATTCCGGACACCAATAAGGTAATTGCCGCAACTGCCGTTAAAAGCAATGACATAAGCGCCGCAGCATCTTGCGCCGCGCCAACCATTGCTCCCGCGTCCATTATTCTGAAATCATCATCTTGGCTATCTCTTAATTTATGTTCGTCTCTCAAAGCAGATACTATTTCCTTTGACGCAATTTCAATATTTTCCACATCATCGGCTATTGTGAATATCATCATAAACGCCTTACCTCCTAAGATGCTTCTTTCTGCCGTACTATTTGGTAAAAAAATAGCATCATCTAAAGAACTTTTTCCAATATTTCTTCCAGTTTCTTTAACTGTTCCAATTACTTCAATGATTTTACCATTTATTTTTATATTTTGACCAACTATTTCATCTTCTTCTGAAAATAAAGATTCTACCACACTACTTCCTAAAATAGCCACTTTCTCATTATTTATAACATCCTCTTCTGTTATTAGTCTTCCCTTGTCAATTTCCACATTAGACATTTTAAAATAATTGTTTTCAACTCCAAGCACACCAAAAGAATCTTCTTCTGATTCAAATGAAACAGGCATATTACCTTGTATTACAGCTGTTGCATCTGAAATATGCGAACAATTTTCTATTATAACTTTGGAGTCCGTGGTTTTTAACTTTGAGCTTTCAGTTTTTCCTCTTGCTCCCATAACTATAATGGAATTCGCGGACAATCCTTGAAATTGATCATCCACCGCTTTTTGCGCGCCCTGTCCGATTGCGAACATGGCAATAACAGTTGAAACGCCAATAATTATACCCAGCATTGAAAGAAATGTTCTAGTCTTGTTCGCCAATAAAGACTCAAACGCCATTTTTATAATTTCTAATTTCATACTAATAGTTTGAAGTTAATTCATAATTATTATCTATCACTTTTCCGTCCTGCATAAAAATTATCCGATCAGCATATTTCGCGACTTCCGCCGTATGTGTCACCATAATTATCGTTTTGTTTTTATTTTTTAAATCAGTAAACAGTTCCATTATTTCAAGTCCTGATCTTGAATCAAGCGCGCCAGTTGGTTCGTCCGCCAAAATTATATCAGGATCATTTATAAGAGATCTGCAAATAGAAACTCGCTGTTGCTGTCCACCGGAAAGCTCTGTCGGTTTGTGATCTGCTCGGTGTTCCATATTAACGCTTTTCATAAGCTTCATTGCTTTTTCTTCCCTGATCTTTTTTCCTTCTCCGGCATAAAGAGCCGGCAAAGCGATATTCTTTAAAGCAGAGAGGCGAGAGAACAAATTAAACTGCTGAAAAACAAAACCCATTTTTTTATTTCTAATAAAGGCCAAAGTATAATCATCCCTCACTTCCCCGATATTTTCTCCACCTAAAAAATATTCTCCCTCAGAAAGAGAATGAAGGCATCCAATCACATTTAATAAAGTTGTTTTTCCGCAACCGGATTCTCCCATTAACGCCACAAACTCTCCCTGCTTAATATCAAGATCAATACCATTGAGAACTGGAATTTCTTCATCATTGGAAAGATAATATGACTTATGGACATTCTTCAGTTGTATTGCTGATTTTTCCATACTTTTTAATTTATAGGCTAGTATACTATTTTATCCCCGGCATTCAGTCCCTTTATAACTTCCACATTTTTGCCGTCTGTAAATCCGGTTACTATCGGAATCCATTCTTCATTGCTATTCAACACAGAAGGAGAATCTTTAACATTTTTAACAGCGCCAACCGGAATGACTAAGACATCTTTGGCTTCAGCTGTCACAAAATCAACAAACGCAGTCATACCTTCTCTTATTTGATTGTCTCCCTTGTCCATTATTATGATACGAACTAGATATGTAACAATCCCGTTGTTATTTGTTTTTGAAGTAAGTGAAATAAAGCTTACTTCTCCGTCAAGCGTTAGGTCATCTAAGGCGTCAAAAGTAGCATAAACAGTTTGTCCGATCTTAATTTTATTAATATCAGCTTCTTCAATATCCACTTCAATAAAAAGCGTATCGTTATTTATAATAACTGCCACCGGATCGCTATTGCTGTTGTCCACAATAATATCACCCGTTTTATAATTAAGCCGCGCTACCTCTCCGTCAATCGGAGATAAAATGGTTGCGTTTTCCAGTTCGTTCTGCGCTTTTTCAAGATTTACAGAAGCGCCGGTTAGACTTGAATTTGCAGAAGCTTTTTCTGCTTCTGTTAACGGAGATAGCAGATCGTTATAATCACGCTTAGCTTGTTTCAAATCCAACTCTCTATTCTCCACAGTGTCCTCTGAATTTTCAATATCTCGTTCATTATCAGCTTTAACATTTACCAAATCTCTCTTGGCATTATCAACATCCCTCTTAGCATCTTCATAAGCAGTAATATAATCATCAAGACTGTCTTTGGCGTCATCTACCGCTTCAGTTTTTGTGTTCAGAGTTGTAATTTTAGCATTAACAATTGACCTATTTGCGCTAATCGTTGAAATAAAAGCATTAAGTTCTGATTGTGAAAAAGTGGAGCAAGTGATTGTAGCTTCTAATGTCAAATTCATATAATATAAATGTTCTTCAAATTCCTGTAAAGCTAAAACTGCTTGATTCGCCGCTGCGTCAATCTCGCCATAAGGACTATTGAAATTTAATAGTACAACCAAAGAATCAAGTTTCCCTAATTCATTTTTAGATTTTGAATAACTGCCTTTTGCTTGATTTAATGAAGATGAGTCTTTTGCTCCTAAAAAATTTTCAAAAACATCGTTTATTTGTTTATCATCTACACCAACTATTTCGTCAGACTCTTTTAAAATTTTATCTAGACTTATATTGATTGATTTTATTGTGTCAACTAAACTTTCATAAGCGTCGCTCACAGCTTCGCTACTTAGTTCGTCTCGATTGTCATCTAAATTATCTTTTGCGTCTTTCAAATTATTTTCAGTGTCGTAAATATTATCTTTAGCGTTTTGAATATTTTCTTCAGCAGATTGTTTAATGTTTTCTAAACTAATTTTAGCTTGATTTAAAGAAATTTCCGCTGAAGTAATTCTATCTTTGGCGTCAGCGATCTGCTCTTCCGTTGCTCCATCCATCATTTGATTATAATTCGCTAAAGCTGACAAATAGTTTGAATAAGCAGTGCGGACATTAAGTTCCAAAATCTCTGTTTTTACAGTAGCAACTTTATCGCCTTTTTTAATCTTATCGCCTTCTTTAATAAACACTTCTTTTACTTCCAGATTATTACCGCTAATTGAAAATGATAGTTCAACCCCGTCTTCCGCAATGACCTTTCCGTCTGATTCAATAGAAATTTTTAAATCACCTTTTTTTACTGTCCATTCTTCTTGAGAAGCAGTCTCTTTTTCCGTGTCTTTTTTATTAAAAAAATAATAAGCAGAAGTTGAAACTAAAAAAATAATAATTAAAAAAAATATTTTCTTTTTAGTTATTTTAAATTTTCCAGCCCCTCTGGATTTTCTGCTTTCTTCTAAAATAGAACTCATAGGCGTGTAATTAAAAGTTAATAAAGTTTATAAAGCAATAAAGTGCTTTATAATTTTCTGCTTACTTTATCATCACAAAAGTCGCAATGTTCTTGTCGGTAATAGTTTCATCTATCCAGATCATGAGCATTTGATCTTTTGTAATATCATCCAGCGTAGCCACGATCATTTTTCCATTTTCACTTTTAAGCATTTTTATTCCAACAGGAATAATGAGCTTTTCTTCTCCCACACTCATACTTTTCAGCATTGCTAATTTTTCAGCATCACCTCCTACTCCTGTATTTATTCGTTTACCCATATCCATACCTTTGCCAAAGCCAGATGCTGGTTTTGGCTCCTTTTTTTCTTTATCTGTTTTCTCAATATTTCCATTTCCATTTTCAGGTTTCATTGATCTTTCAATTTTTAAAATTGTAACCTCGTTGCCAATAATAGTTTTTACGATCCCAGAGAGACTCGGTTTTTCCTCCGGTCTTTCAAAATCAGGAATCACTAGTTTTTCTGATATTTTATCATTTTTATCTTGATTGCTACTGTTTTGCCAAGCATATCCCGATAAAGCAAAAACAAGTAATATCCCTGCTGCTATTATAACTTTTTTCATAAAGACTATTTATATTGATTAATGGATCTTTCAGAATCCTTTATCTTAAAACAAATTTTTATTTTAAGAGGAAGCCTATTCATATAATAGGCTTCCTCTATTTAATTGACAAGATCAGTTGTTGTGTGAGTAATAACCTGCATTGCCTTTTTGACCGTTGCTATCTCTCAATCCTGATTTGTTTCCGTGCCCAAATTCTTTTTCCTGGCCATTTTCTCTTTGTCTTTGATCTCTGCCACTGCTATTTTTCAAGCCAAGACCAAGTTCAGCTCTAATAGCTTTTGCTTTCTCAAGATCGCCTTCTTCTGCTAGTTTATGAGCTTCGGCAAAGCGAGCGAAATTGTCAGCATTAACAACTTGAGCGATACGTCCTTTGCCGTTCATAAGTTCTTTCCAGGCTTTATAATTATTACCTTGGAAAGCTTCCTTTATGGCCGTATGTTTTTCTGGCGAACAATTTGGTCCTTCAGCAGAAGAATCTCCGCGATAGGCAAGCGATGGCGATGCAACTGCGACTGCCGCGATCACAAGAGCGAATGTTCCGCCCAAAAGTTTTGTTGAGTTTTTCATAGTTTTTTTAAGTTAAAAATAAATAAAAAGTGGATCGTCGACTTCCACTTAGTAATACTTCAAACAAAAAAGTTTCTTTCAAAAAATTCTAATTTTACTTCTGATATCTCATATCCTGCCTTTTTCCTTGTTTTTCCCACGGACCAATTTGTGTCGCGATAAAAATATTATCTCCGGATATTTTACCGATCATTTTTATTTCTTCATTTTTTTCTAACAATAATTTTCCTCTGACAACAGCGTTTTCAAAATCAACTTCCCATTTTTTATTATCCCAATCTTCAATTATTATTATATCTTCTCCTTTCTCAATAACTTTTCCGGCCAAAAATCCATCTTCCGGTCTGGACCAGCGGGAGATCTTTTTTTCTTCAAAGCTTTTATAGACAGGAACATTTTCAGAAAAGATTCGTTCCATTTTTTCCGCTCCGTTGATGAAAAAGAGAGTGGTTCCTAAAATAATACTTAGAATAATGCTACTACCAAAGATCAAAAAAGACGAATAGCGATAACCAGTTTTTGTATGGCGAATTACGAAGATGGAAACAAGGAAAAATACAATGCAAGAGAAAATCCAAAAAAATGGCAGAAGTCCGAGAAACAATTCAATTCCGGAGTTAGGAACATTTGAAAGAAGATCAAAGTCAGTTTGGTTAAAGGCAAAAAGAATAACTGAAAATGACAACGCGCCAATAATTATAGAGAAAATAAAGATCGCCCAAAAGAAAATGTTTTTGAGAACAAATTGCCAATGAGATTTTTGCGGAATTTTTTCCGCTTGAATTTTTTCTAATAATTTTTGAGAATTTTTCATGGTGGTTTTATTACGGTGATATACCACGGTGACGGGCACCTTTCACATTTTATTTCTTAATATATCTAAGGTGCCCGTCACCTATATCACAAAAGAAATATTTTCCCGCTTCGCTATTTGATAAAATGACTTTTTAGCGCGATTGATAAGTGTAGCAACTGTCCCGCTCGGCTTTTTCAAAATGTCCGAAATTTCTTTGTAGTCCTTTTCTTCCAGGAATTTCAAAATTAGAACTTCACGATATTTTTCCGGCATCAGTTGTAAAATTTTCCTAATATTCTTTTCGTTGAATTTTTGATCTGCTTCTTTTTCAATGTCCAGTGAAGAAGGGAGATTTTGAAAAAGTTCTTCATCAATCTCTTGCTTCTGATTTTTTCCCTTAGACTGTGTTTTTTTCCATTCCGTGATCGTTGTATTGCGAACAATGCGATATATCCAACTGGAAAATTTCAAGTCCCCGTCAAATTCATTAAGATTTTTCCACGCTTTTATAAATGCTTCTTGCAACACATCTTCCGCTTCTTCAAGAGAAAGCGAGGAAATGCGTAGAATATATCGGATAAGTTTTTGCTCATATCTCTCATAGATATAAGCAAAATAATCAACATTCCGCAAAGACTTTTTTACAAGATCTTCGTCGCTTATATTCTCACAATTTTCAATTGATGTTTTCATTCTCTGTCTATTATTTAAGCAATCTAAATTTAGATATTGCTATTCATACTTTGCCCTTGCGTAAATTAATTATTTGTGATAGTATTAAATTGTTAGTTTAATTACTAACCGCTCTTGAAGAAGAGTGACGAATATTAAAAGTGTAGAGATAAAGTCGGATTTCTACTTCTTAGTATTTATTTAATCAATCCTATCTTTACATCCATATGCAAGGAACTATTAAAAGACTGACTGATAAAAACTTCGGTTTTATCGCTCAGGATGGTGGCGGTGACGATCTGTTTTTTCACGCCAACAATTTGGACGGCGTTGAATTTGATCAGCTGAAGGAAGGCGATACGGTTACATTTGAAACCGAAAGCACTCCAAAAGGCAACGCTGCGATCAATGTTAAAAAAGCTTAATACTTTTTTATAAAAAACAGTCTTGAGCAATTGAGGCTGTTTTTAGTTGCGCGTATAAAAATGGTCTGGAAATTTTCTAACAAAATCGGTTATCAGAGTTGTGCTTATCTTTGTTGCCAAGCTTATTTTTAACCCAGCCCATTTTGGTATTGTCTCTTGCGTCAAATTTTGAAACATAGGGTTTGATATCTAAGAGAGGAGTTCCGTCAATTATATCCACTTCGCTTATATAAAGTTTATTGTCTTCATTCTTCTCCAATTTTACAATAGAAATGCCTATCGGGTTTGGTCTTTTCGGAGCTCTTGTCGCAAAAACTCCGTGCTCTTTGTTTTCAAGAAACGGTTTTGTCAGAAGTGAATATCCTTTTGACAAGTGAAAGCAGTAGATCAAGAAAATATGAGAGAAACCATCAATGTCTTTCAGCCCTTCTTCAAACTCCGGAAAGACCTCTATCCATCCCTTTGATCTTTTTGATAATATACCCTGAATAGGAACTCCCTCTTTTTGTTTATATCCGGAGTGTATTATGCCAATTGGTTTATAGGTGTAGTTTTTCATAGGATATGGTGATATAAGTGCAAGAACAGATGTACAATCCGCTTTTTTATTCTAAGTTTTAATAATTTTAAGCAATTTTTTTGCGGGAACTGGTTTGCCAGCTTATCCGGCAGGCAGGTAACAGCTCATACACAATTTAGTTCATTTAAAAAAATAAGTTATAATGATAATTGTTAATTCGCTAGCATTTATCATTATGGGAAATGTAGAAAAATCTATTCTTGAGATAATTCTTCCCGAGGGAATGTTTGAATGGTTTGATATTGTGAAAGGGTCTAAAATGAAGATATTAAGAAAGCCAGAAAGGAGAAAAAGATATTATTTAAAACCCATTAAAAATTTTGATAAAAAATTTATTTCACCCAATTTGTTATTATACGAATTCAATTTATCTCTTCATATAAATTATGCTATAATACCAATATCCTTAACTTGTTATTGCGTTTATTCTAAGCTTTATTATAAGCCATAAATACAGTTTACGCAATCAATTAATTAATTAATTAATTAATTTATCATTTCGAAACGGAACAAAGCGAAGCGTAGTGGAGTGAGAAATCTCTGAGTGTTATTATACAAACAAAACGATTATATTTATAGAATTCTTAGATCTCTCAGCCGTACCTCCTTTTATATGACACAAGGTAGCGAATCCGGAATAGTACCGTTTAAAATACAAAAAGCAAAAAATAAGATTGCCATAATATAGAAAACCTTATGTTTAACCTTAAAAAACAATTTCTAAACATCACTTACGCTGTTACTCTGCTGTTTTTTATTTGCGTGATCTTTCTGCCGGCAATTTATGTTTTGACTTACGCTGTTGGAGGAGATTTTACTGTTTCAGAAGAGCTTTTAAACGCTTTGGCAATTTCGTTCTTTGTTGCTTTTGTGGTGATGATCATTGACCTTCTTGTTGGAATTCCGACGGCTTGGATGCTGGTGAAGTCAAAAAGCAAATATAAGATTTTGCTGGATAACATCGTTGATCTGCCCTTGATCGTGCCAACGGCCGCTTTGGGACTTTCAGTCTATCTGTTTTGGGGAGAATTTTGGCAGATTGGCAGAGGTGTCGCGCTGATAATCCTCCTTCACATTATTTTCACAATTCCGTATGTGATTCGTTCAGTCGCCGCGGCAATAGAGCAAATTGACGAAACATACGACGAGGCGGCGGCGGTTCTCGGCGCGTATCCCGTTACGGTTTTTCGGACGATTGACCTGCCATTGTTCAAAGACGGAGTTATTACCGGATCTGTTTTGGCTTTCACAAGAAGTTTATCAGAAACAGGAGCGACAATGATGGTTGCGGGCGTGGCTTCAATGACGGCGCCTGTTTTTATCGTTGAGTTGAAACATAGCGGGAATATTCCGCAGGCGGCCGTAGCGAGTATAATCCTGATTATTCTGTCACTTATTATTCTGATCATTGCGAAAATTCTGACGAGGAAAAGGCATTTTAAATTCAAAGTGATCTATTTTGATCTGGAAAAACGACTGAGCGGACTATCGCAGATCAGAAATTATTTTCTGGGAGCGTTTCTTTCCATTGTAATAATTATTCCGACTTTCTATATCATTTTTTATAATTTTCTGAACTTCAATCCGGTTTTTAACTCTGTAATTCTGCAAAGTTTTCTGGTTTCTTTCGGAGTTGCTCTTTTTGTCACTGTCGTTGGATTGATCTTTGCAATCCCGATGGCGTATTTTATAGCGCGGAGTAAAAATGAAAAGCTCAGCGCGCTGTTTAAAAATTTGCACGATGTCGTTTTGCTTGTGCCGACAAGCGCTCTTGGAGTTTCTCTTGCGTTATTCTGGGGCAGATTGAACTTTAGCGAGATCTTTATTCTGGCGCTAAGCCATTTGAGTTTTACTTTTCCATTGCTGGTCAAACCAATTACGGCGGCTATAAAAAATGTTGATCGCGAAATTGAAGAAGCAGCAACGGGACTTGGCGCAAAACGAAAAAAAGTTCTAACTTCTATTCTCCTCCCTTTAGTTATGCCCGCAATTGTCGCCGGGAGCATTATGGCTTTTACGAGAAGCTTATCTGAAACAGGAGCAACTCTGGCGGTTAGCAAAGATGTCAAAACTATCTCAGTTCTGATCGTGGACATGGTAAAGAACGACCAAATATCCGAAGCGGGATTTTTATGCGCTGTTTTGTTCGCGATCGGATTTGTGTTTTTGATAGCATTGAAGAAGACAAAGAAAGAAGTTTGAAGGTTTTTTGATGTATAGAATTTGCGCGTCTGCTTAATATCTACTTTGACTCCCCCTAAAAGAGGGAGAACCTGAGTTCCCCGGTCACTCCCCTTTTAGGGAAGGATAGAGTCTGCCCTGAGCGAAGCCGAATGGGTGGGGTACTGAAAAAATGATAGAATCCTCATCTAAAACTAAAATCTGAAGCATTCTCTAAGCTTCTTTTACAATTATGACTCTGTGTGCCCCCTCTAACTCCCCCTAAAAAGGGGAGGACTCATTCTCCTCTGGGAACATATGCACTTTAGACTTTATAAACTTTATAAACTTTTAACTCAGAATCTATGCCAAATATAAGATTGAAAAATATAACAAAAAAATTTACTTCAATAAGCGATAAAGGAAAGAATGAGATAATCACGGCTGTTAATAATATTAGCGCTGAGATTAAAACGCACAGCTATAACACGATCCTTGGTCCGTCCGGATGCGGAAAGACAACTTTGTTGCGGATGATCGCCGGTCTAGAAACGCCAACCAACGGTAAAATATTTTTTGACAATAGTGATGTCACAAACCTTCCGCCAGAGGAAAAAAATATTGGCTTTGTTTTTCAGCACTATTCTCTTTTTCCTCATATGGATGTTTGGCATAATGTCGGCTATGGTCCTTTGATCAGGGATTTTCCAAAAGAAAAATCAGACAAATTTATCTATAAAGTTCTTAAAATGGTGAAACTGGACGATCGTTTTGACGCGTACCCAAAAGAGCTTTCCGGTGGAATGAAGCAGCGAGTCGCAGTGGCAAGGGCATTGGCGGTTAGATCAAAACTCCTGCTTTTGGACGAGCCTCTTGGCGCGCTTGATGTGCGAATCGGAACCGCTTTGCGATATGAATTGATGAAACTTGTCAAGGAATATAAGCTGACTGCTATTCACGTGACGCATAATCAGGAAGAAGCGATGACAATCTCTGATAATATAATTATAATGAAAAGGGGGAAGATCATTCAGACTGGGTCGCCAAAGGAAATTTATAAAAAGCCCAATTCAATCTTCTCCGCTTACTTTTTGGGTCGGTGCAATTTTCTGAGATGTGATGTCGTAGATAAAAATCACGCCAAATTCCAAAATACTATCATTGAAATCCCGAAAAATGTAAAAAAGAAAAAGGTTGTTCTTGGTGTTCGTTCTGAAAAAGTTCATATTAACAGGGAACTTAAAAAAGAAAATATTCAAGGTGTTATTGAGTTCGTTAATTTTCTTGGAGATCGCTGGCAATATATTATCGGATTATCCGATGGAACAAAGATCAGCGCTTTAAAAAGAACCACAGTAAAGTCCGGAGTCGGGGATAAAGTATCAATAAGTTTTTATTCCGATAATATTTTGATCTTTGACGAGCCGAAGAATTTTAAAGAAGAAAGATCGGTATAGCTAGTAACAAGTATTAAAAAGGCATACATAATTTATACTAATTCTCATATCCCTCACTGGCATATATTTATATTAAAGTTAAAGATTATTTATATCTTAGTTATACCATATTTTGCCTAAAGATAAAGAAAAATTAGTGAATTTAGGAAAGGAGTTTTTAGACAGTCTGGGAGGCAGGAATGACAAAAAGAAGAAAATCCCAAATTATACAAATCCCGCAATAAAAAAAGAGAGGAGTTTTTCCTCTCAGATGAAACCAATACCTGTCTGCGTAAAACCACTAGGAGCATGTTTTCTGACAATTTTCCATGCTTCAGAATTGTTCCGAGAGATAATTGTGTTCCTTTCCGGTATGGAACTTAACAAATATCCTGCTCTTTCTAGGGCAGCTCTAAGTGATGCGAATTCATCTTTATTCTTGCATCTTCCTGTAATATCCATTTATCTCACCTCCTGTTTGTTTTATTATCGTTAGTCGTTGCTAACCGTTTGAATTATTTATTTTATAGGCAATAATCCAAACGGATGGCAATAAATCAAACAATAAAAAAACCTACTTTGGTAAAGTGGGTTATTTTTAGACTATGGTTTTTATCCTCGTGTTTTCTTATTCCGTTTTATTTATACTCTAAAAATAACCTGCCTCACTGGTAGTAGGTTTTTGTAAGTCGCAAATTGAAAGTCTGCGTTAAATTGGCAATAAAATTGTTTATTCATATATATCTTTATTTCAGTATAAAGTTTAGCAAATCAAACGCTATTGTCAAATAAGTTATCCACAAGGCAGAAATGCATTGCAATAATCCTTTGTTTTACAGCAAGATTAACTATGTTATAATAGAATATAAGAAAAGTGAAATAAATAAAGTCATTATGAAAAAGTACTTGCTAAATATTAAAATAATAAATAATAAAGTGACTTTATTTATATCAGGTAGCAATAAAAAAACAGAAGTGGGGTTTAAAGAACTGGAATGGAACGACCAAAGAGATTTATCCGAAAAACTGCTAGGGAATATTGATTCATTGTTGAGAAAAAATAATCTTGCCATAAGCGATATTTCAAAGATTAATTTCAGTAGCAAGAAATGCGGGTTTATGACGGAACAAATCGGCAAAATCACAGTAAATGTTTTGAATTTTAAGATTTAAAAATTACAAATGCAAAATAGTAAAAATAAGTACAAGTTGAACATTACCCTTTTATTTCTTTTTATTTCAGCAATTACCATTGCTTCACATTCTTTCAATTTAGGTTTAGCCAGTTGGATCGATATCCCGAATCATTTTGTTGGCGGAATGGTTGTTGCCGCGTTTTTGCCGAAGGAAACATTCAAAAAGAAAGCTCTCCTTTCAATATTAATAATCGCCATAATAGGAATTGGCTGGGAATTCGTGGAAATCGCTATGGCGAAAAAAGAGATTTTTTTAAATTTATTTCAGGAGACAATGACCGATAAAACAGGCGATTTGATTGTTGGTCTGGCAGGACTTGTTTTCGCTTACGGCAGAACAGACATAAAAGATAAATTAAACTTTTATTAACTTTGTGTTTCTTAATCTGTCATTCCAGGCTTGTTCCGGAATCTATCCTCTGCCGCGTTAAGCGAGGATATAAAATACCAAATGCTTTATTAGGTTGAAAACACGATAGTTGTAATATTATACTTGGCGTTGTTGCGAATGGAATAGATTGTACCTAATAAAATGAAGATTCCGGAACAAGTCCGGAATGACAAGATTACTTTTTTAGAGTTTTAAAACACCTGACATTTATATAAATGTCAGGTGTTTTTTATAATACTGAAAACTATTTTTCAATAGCATCAATTCTCGGAAATGGCATTGGGATCGGCATTGGTTCAGGATCTCCCCATATTGGCGATTTCGGTTTTTCCGCACTATTTAAGATCAGACTGTTTATATTTTCCAAATTGTCCGATTTGTTCATCTTTAAATATTTTCCGGAAAGCGTGTATAAAACATCTTTTATAAAGAGAGATCTTTTAACACTGCTTAATCCTCCATATCCACCCCAATAATTATCTTCGTTATTACCGTCTAAATGATCAATCGTTCCTTGCAATTTAAATCCTTTTTTGTCTATATAAAAAACCGCGACGCCTTTAAAATATCTGTTGGGATTTGGAGTTATCGCTTCTTCCTCTTCAACGATATCTTTGCCGGCACTATCCCGTATTATTAATTCTTCATAACTCACTGGGATTACCAATAAATTTTTCTCTTTGGAGAACAAGAACGCTTTATGATCATATAACGCAATTGAATCGCTTCTCTTGCCTCCCGAGATATAAGTGTCTATCTCTTTCGGGTCGCTAATATTGGAAACATCAAAAAGGGACAATTTCAATTTTGCGTTCCAGTCGCCGGAATCTTTACCGAGTCCGATCAAAGTCGTCTCGTCGTAAGGGTGCAAATAGCTGGAATAACCCGGAATTTTTAATTCACCAAGAACTTTCGGATTTGTCGGGCTACTCAGATCAATTACAAACAACGGGTCAACTTGCTTAAATGTTACCAGATACGCCCTGTTTTGCATAAATCTGACAGAGTAAATTCTTTCACCTTTCGCCAGCTTTTCAACTTTTCCGACAACTTTCATTTTTTCATTAAGCACATAAAGATTGCTATAAGATTCTCGTTCTGATTCCGACTGATCATCAAAGCTTGACCAGCTCCTGCTCTTCGTTGTTGCGATTCGGAAATAGCCTTCATCTTCATCCATTGAAAACTGATTTAGAATAACTCCGGGAACTTCGCCCGTTGCTTTGTATCTTAAAATTCCGTCATCAATGGCAATTTTATGAATAATCGTTTTTTCCAAATCCTTGGAAATATCTTTATATTTTTGCTTTGCTTTTTCTTTCATTTCTTCTTCCAATTGTTCTTGTTCGTCTTCAGTCAATGATTCGCCATATGCTTCCATAATCATTTCTATCTTCATTATTTTTTCCTGTGGCGACAAAATATAGTTTTCCGCTTTCTCAATCTCTTTTATTCTTTCTCTGTTTCTCTCGCTCAATTTTGGCAAAATAATTTCTTTTACAATGCCCATCATCAACTCTTCTTCACTAACACGCTTTACGAATGTAATGTAAATATTATCCCTGGAAACAAACATATTGTTCTGACTGCTGTCCAGCAAGTAGATGTCATTACCAATTTTTTTGTTTGCATTGGAAATATCAATTGTCGAAACAGTCATAAAATTATAGGAGTAATATGGAATATCAAAATAATAAATATTTGGGAAAGCGCGTCCCGTGCTGTTTTTACCTCCGCTGATGATTTTGCCGTTTTCAAGAATAATCGGAATTGGCGACTCGTCATCATCATAATAAGAATAGCAGCCAGAGTTTGAAGTAACAAAATAAATATAGTTTCCAATCATTCTTGAATTAGTATAACCGCCTTCAAAATCAACACTCCTTTCTTCTTTCGGATTACTTTTGTCGCTAATATCATAAACTTTGAAAAAAGTAAATTGACCGCTCTTTTTCCTCGGTAATATGTCTTTATAATTTTCATAAATATCATAACCCTGCCCATAAACCGCCAATTTATTTCCGCTTAAATATATTCCGTTTGGATTTGAATCAAATTTAATTCTCGTTATTATCTCAGAATCGTCCGCGGGATACGCCTTGGCAATTACAACATCGTTTCCCGAAATAGCGTAAACATATTTGCCGTCCGTTTTAATAATGTCTCCCTCGTCAACTCCCGCAACTTGGACATTAGTCGTTGAATAGTCATCGCCGCCACCCTTTCCATCCAGAGTTGGAGCTCCCGAAGAAACTTCAGCCGCCGCTCCCCACGCCTCTATTCCGAAACTGTCAGAAATCGCCTCTTTTCTTGTGATCCCGTTCAATGCTTGATCATACATACTATGCATACCAGAAGCGTTGGTCGCGCTTTCAGCTAAAAACTCTTTCAACTCACTATAATTACTGAACTCTTTCATCTTCGCCTCACCTGAATATCCACCGAGTCCGGGAAAATTAATTCTATCCCCATACTTCTCGCTAATTCTGGGAATCAGCGCCAGACTTCCGAGAACAACAATGGCAAGAAGAAGTATGGAAACAAGTAAAAGGGATATGGCACTCCCATCATCAAATTTGTTTGTTTTATTTTGTTTATTTTTCATAATACTATAAATTAATAAATTATATTATTTCGCTGGAGTCCTTGCGTTGAACTAAATTCAGCATAAACTTCGCAAGGGTGAAATATCGCAAAGTATTATTTAGACTCTGCTGATTTTCTTATAACTCTTCTCTTGAAAGAGGAACAATTGGTAAAATCAGCAATTCCTATCTATGAAAAGTTTATTAATATTTCACTGCCTGACTTTCGTCAGGACTCCGACAGTATTTAACAATTTATTTCAAATACTCTTTCAACGCTTCCTCCCATTTTCTCATCGGAGAAAGTTTTGCGTTAATCAGCATAGAATAAGTCGGTCTTTTTGCCGGTGTTGGAAATTCTTCGGATTTTACGGGTTTTATATTTGGTTTTAAATCAACCAGTTCAAAAATCTTCAAAGCGAATTCATACCAATTGCAAACGCCTGAGTTTGTAATATGGTAAATTCCAGACAATTGATGCGATTCAACCAGCTCCTTTACTTTTTCCGCCAGATCTTTCGCGTAAGTCGGGCTTCCAAATTGATCATTGACAATTTTTATATTTTTACCTTCATTCGCAAGCCGAAGCATTGTTTCCACAAAATTTTTCCCGTGTTTCCCAAAAAGCCATGAAGTTCTGATTAAATAATATCTTGGCTCAATATTTAAGATCAACTTTTCGCCAAGCGCTTTTGACTCGCCATACATATTTAGCGGCTGATAGGAATGGTTTTCTTTGTAGCCAAGATGATTCTTCCCATCAAAAACATAGTCAGTGCTAAAGTGAATAAGAATCGCATTAATCTCTTTGCAAACCGTCGCCAAGAATCCAACCGCATAACCGTTCACTTGATACGCCAAATCCTTATTTGACTCCGCGTCGTCAACGGCGGTATACGCTGCGGCATTGATCACCATATCCGGCTTTAACTCACCAATTTTTTTGGCAACTTCTTCTTTTTTGGAAATGTCAATTTGATTTCTGCCCCACAAAACAAGCTCGTTGTCTTTTTTGAAAACATCCACAAGTTCATGACCCAACATTCCTTTGTATCCGAGTATTAAAATTTTCATAATGCGTTTAGATTATATCCAACAGCAATATATCTCTTTACAACAAACAGATGCAAAGTATGATACATTCTTCTGCCCGACTTTAGTAGAAAATAAATATTCAAATTCCTCAATAATATTTTACACCGAAATACTTTCTACCACCATTATTATTATATAAGAAATCAAAATTATCGCGAGACCAATTACCGTATAAGTGACAACCTTCTTTGCTTTGGTTTGTCCGTCAGGATTTGAACCGGAAACCATATAATATACCCCGCCAAGAATAAGAACAAAAAGCGCCAACCCACCGGCTATTGTCAAAAGAAACTCAGCCCCTTCGGTAAACACTAAATCAATATCTTTATCATATTTAAAATAATTACCATGATCAGTACTATGTCCCATACTAGGTACGCCTCCGCCAAGAGGCATACAGGCATTTAAAACACCATCCCATAGAAAACCGCTATCGCACTCATAACAATCAGTTCCATCGCAACAATCTGTGCCTATTATTTTAGTAGCGTTTGCCAAAGATAAAAAACAGAGTCCGGTGGGACAAAAATAAGTGCAGCCGCCCGCGCATGCTCCCGTGCAACATACTCCAAATCCATTATGGTTTATTATTTGAGACGATCCCGTAGCAACATCACAACTTCCTGCAAGTCCACAATTTGTACCGCCAAAATCTGCTACGCAATTACAGTCAGGATCACCGCCAGTGGCAACACACCCTATTCCATTACAACAACCATCAGCACCGCAATTACAAGCTACCGCCCCCACGCAATTTCCAGTAACAGGATCAATAATATTAGGATCTATGCAACAATGCCCGTTTACATCGCAAGCATCAACTCCTCCTCTACAATTAACTCCCGTAAACTCACATGCCAAACCGTTTGTACAACTAGTTCCTACACCTGCTACAGGACCTGCTATTTCATCACAGGCGGTATCTGTCGTCCCGCAGGCGGATTCAAGCTGACCATCACCATTTCCACTGCAATTTCCAGCATTATTAAGAAATATATTTGCTGCGTTTCCACAATTGCCATTTGCCACTCTTTCAAATACTCCGGAACATTTAATACATTTGTCTTCGCTCGCGTCCCAAAATCCCGAATTGAAAAAAACTTCATTCATATCAACCGGATTTATTTTTCTTACGGTACAAATTCCTCCGTCAAACAATGCGGACGAAAGACCAACTGGACACCTGTCGTGATAACAGACCAATCTATCCGTTGCAGAAGCACTATCAGCGCAAGATGTTACCGGACCAATAAGATCATATTCAAACTCTGAAAACAATTCATTCATTATTGGTGAATTTATTGATTCTACCGTGCAAGTTCCAGTTCTACCGCTACAAGCCATACAGCATTCAAAACTTGAAAAGCAATCGGGAGTCATTGCTCCGTCAGTATAACATTCCAGCTCCGTGCTAGGCGTCATACATGGCGTAGGTATGGTTTTATTCCAAATTCCGGCTTGAGCGGTAAAACCCACAGAAAGAACGAATGAAAAAACAATCCCTGCTATTGATAGAATGCTATTTTTTGTTTTCATAAAAATAAATAAATATTACTTGTACAACAAAATCAAAATTTTCACGGCTGGACAAAAGTTTGACTAACTATCGTAAGTACGATATAAAAAACCAAATACCACCTACATATCATCCTTGCGCGCTATTTTGTTTTATCGCGATAAACACTATTGTTTTTCTTTTCCCTTTTATAAATAATGAGTGCTGCTATTCCCGCAACTATCAAAGCTGCTATCACAAGAGCGTATATAAAAAATTTATTTTCCACCTTAGGCGAACAATCCTGCGGACAGTTCTGTTCATTCTCTCCTCCTTCACATTTACCGTCAACATTGCAAATTGAAACCGGAGGAATTTCCGCCGTTTTTTCAATATAGGAAAATTCTTTTTCTAATCTTGATTTCAAACCACCTTCTTCCAAAAAATTTACCCAGAGAGAGAAAGTGCCAACTTTGCTCGACTGAAAAGTGGCAAGATTATTTTCAAAAACTAAATATTTAATTTCACCGTCAGGATTCTTGATAGTTGACGAAATATCCAAATCAGCAGGAATAAAGTTTAGTTTAAGATAAATTAATTCGTCTTTATTAAATACTTTGTTTCTTTGAGAACAGTTTTTATCCGCGCAAATGTCAACATCTGCCATAATAAGTTTTCCAACGCAATCAAAATCCGTTTCAGGGACACAATCAGGATCGCACAAACCATCTTCCATTCCATCGCAGTATTTATCAAAAGAGCCTGATGGACAATCTTCGGGACAAGTTTTATAATTTTCTCCCAAAACACATTTGCCGTTCCCGCAAATACCTCCTTTAAAATCCAACTCCATTAATTTTGCAACTTCAATTTCTTCTCCCTTTTCCAAAACGCAGACAGCGCACTCCGAAGAAAATGGGACAGCGGAACATTTCTCGGGATTATTTATGGTTTTTAATTCATATCCTTCTTTTTCACAGTAACCATATTCCTCGCCGCATTTGCCTGCTAAAAATTCTTGAGCCGGGCAACTTTCTGTTTCAGAAAACTTGCAAATACCCATCTGCCCCGCCTCGTTCTCCTTTATAATGTATTCATAACCCATTTCCTTGCAATAAACCGCGGAAGGATTTTTCAAAGCAAGCGCGGAAGACAAAGAAAAGGACATTACTATTGCAAAAATTACAACTCCCCATCCCATCTTTTTGCATATATTATTATTTTTTATTATTGTCATATTATTGTGTTTAACATTCTTACGCTTTATTATTATTTTAAGCAAAGCGGAAAATATAGTTACTTCTAAAATATTACGGAGACAAAATTCCCTTTGCATAATCACCATATAAACCAGTTCCAAGCAAACATGTTCCATAATCTAAACTTTCATAACCATCGGAACATAAGGGAACAAAACCGCCCCAGCTGTTTTTAATAATCCAATATTGATTTACATTGTCGTAGCCAACCAAAACCACAGCATGATTAGGAAATCCGCCGCCACAAGTCCAGATAGCACAACCATCTTTATCGTTTCCGGGGGAAGGCGGTCCTCCTCCAACATTTATCTCCACATACAAAGGACCATTGTGGACTAAAGCATTCTGTAACTTCGCCTTATTAAACGGAGGAAGGGTCGTTATGTGGATATTACTACTAACTTTCCATAAATCAATTGGGCTAGCATCATCACATACGGCAGGACAAACACTATTCGCACCAAGATAACTATAACAATTTTCGCTTGCTATTCCAGTATCTTTAATAAAGGAAAATGCACATGTCCCCCCTCCGCAATCTGAAAAAGAATGACAAGAAGAAACCAAATATTGTTCTGAAAGGTCTATATCCAAAGTTGAATTATTTTGCTCTATATTATATTTTGCTTCCATTGATCCAGCTGTAGCAAACGCCCAACAATCATTGCATATCTGATTTTTAACTGAGGTCATCCAATTTTGACCATTCACATTTCTCCAATCAAAAGAATCTGGAGGAATATGAATATCTATGCTGTCTGTGTCTATCGTGGCAGCGGCATCAGTAATTATTAAAGTAATTATATGATCCCCGACACTTAAGTTGTTTTTATTAAATGCTTGCAAATTTCCGATATTCCCGTCTAAATTAGAATTCCAAGAATAAGTATATGGAGCTGTGCCACCAGCAGCCGAACTATCAAAAGAAACTAAATCTCCACTGCTAAAAGCGTCTTCATCTTTGGGAGAAATAATTGACGCTGTTATTAAAGCAGCGGCATTAACCGTGACAACCACCGTATCCATATCTGTCATTCCATCATTATCTATAACTCGCAACTGCGCAGTATATGTTCCAGCTATCGTGTAAATATGCGTTGTTATTCCAGTAGCCGCATTATTCCAATCATAAGTTCCATCGCCATCAAAATCCCATTCATAATTAACTATTGATCCGTCCAGATCTGAAGAAAAAGTGCTGCCGTCAAAATAAACGGTGTCAACATCTTTGTCAACCGTAGCTGAGGTTCCTACCGGACCCGGAGCGTTTCCCACGCGAGCATCAGCTATGGGAGAAACGGCAACCGCAGGAGTGGTCACATTAAAATTAGCCTCCTCTATCCTTGGTCCTGCATCACTGAAAGGAGTGGTTACTCCTGTTTGATAAATATTGCCCAAAGTATCAGAAGCGGTAATAAATACTTTATAATTTCCAACAGGCAGAGTAGCTGGAATCGTCAAAGTATTTCCATAGACATCATTGCCCGCCGCGCCATCATTATGAGCGCCATCATCAAAAAGATTTATGTTAGCTACCGTTGTTCCTCCACCATTTTTTATTTGCGCCCTAACATAAATTACTCCTGAAACATCAACTACCGTAGAGGAAATAACAACGCTACTGCCTCTATCTTGATTTCCCGGTACAACACTGGTTCCGCTTACAGTCGGCTCTGGCTGGTTAGCAACTTCAAAAGAAGCACTTTGGACAAAAGAGATAACTAAAACACCTATCAAGATACTACTTACAATTAATAATAATTTAGCTTTGAATTGGCTTATTTTATTTGTTGTAAACATAAATATTTTTAGTTATTTATTATTAAATGTTTTCCGCTTCAGTACAATTCCCCGCTGTATCACAAGCATCAATATCAACAAAGTAAGATCCTAAAGCAACAGACGTCCAAGTGCCTGTATAAAGACTATCCCCAGCCACTAAATCGCCATTCGTACCATCATCAACCAGAGTAATAGTAGCGATATCAGGCGATTCGTCAGGATCCTGAATATGGGCTATTGTCGTCGCGGGATTTACTCCCGCAGGAGCCGTAACAGTGGCACTAATAGTAAATACAGTTCCAACCGGACCCGAGGGCGGAACGACACTGGCACCGGAAATTGATATAGTTTTCTCTACAAGAATATTATGCATAGTTGATACTATAACATAGGGAACTAAAACTATTATAAGTCCGATAATAGCAGAAACTACCATTTTCTTTGCTTTTTTCTGCCCATCCGGACTTGATCCGGAAACTGCGTAATAGATGCCACCAAGAATAAGTATCAACAGAAAGATTCCTCCGATGATTTTCAAAAGATAAAGTGTTAGTTCGTTAACTCTGTCAACAACCGGTCTTTCTAGCCAGGAAAGCTCAGCGCCAAAAGCGGGAAAAGCGAAAAGCGAAATCGAAAAAATAACAAACGAGAAAAATAATTTCTTTGTGGTTATTTTACACATAGTCATAAAAGATAATAGAATTTTAACATTTTTATTATAACATATTATTTAAAATCAACATAGGTTAAAAATTAGGTTTCATATCCAAATAAAAAGAACGAGCTGTCGCTCGTCCTCAATTACTTTATATTTTATTTTCAACGAGACCCATAGATCGTCTATCCGCAAGATCCGCTATCGTTTCCTCCTGCTTCTCCAAGACCAAATCCGGGAGATGGAGCAGCTGAAGACAGTTCCGCCTTGCATTCTTCCGGCTGTTCGCTAAACCCGGAACATATAATTTCAAGCAAGCTCTTTGAATCCCTTCCTGACTGAACTTTTTTTCCGTTCACAACCAATCCCGGAGATCCCGCAATCGCGTATTTTTCATTATCTTCTTTATAAACATCAAAAATAGGAAATTTTCCGTTAAGCCAAGTGTCTTTGTTGTTGAAACTTTCCATAACTTTATATTCTTTGTCTGTAGTCGCTACACAGCTTGCCAATTTTGAGGAATTGATTCCAATTTCCGCAACACATTTATCTGATTCATCCGCTTCAAGAAAACAATTCAGATAATTTTCCAGTTTGCCCTGTTCTTCTTTTTGAATGCAATATTGCCTCAGCTCTTCCTGCAATTCTTTTTCACCGTGCATAGAGTAAGTACAAAACTTTAACTCAAAATCAATTTTATCACCCAGCGTTTTAAGAACTGGCAATATTCCTTTTTCAACTTGAGTACCGTAAGGACAATGGCTCATCACAAAAAGTTCAACTACCGGTTTGTCATTTTTTTCCATCTCTAACACTTCTTTTTCCTTTTCAGCTTTTGCTTTTTTTTCCGCTTCGCGTTTTTGTTTTTCCATTTCCTCAATATCTATAACTTGCGGAAAGAATTTTTTCCCGTCTTTTGTAAGATATGAATTGATTGGTTCTTGTCCGCTACCAATATCAACAACCACTTTGTATAAGTCTCCTTCTTCAACAAATTCTTTAATCGTTACTTGGCTGCCCTGTGGCATAAGATTCTCGTTGATAAACGCTTCAATTTTACTTTTATTTTCTTCAGCTGACAAAACTTTTCCTTCCCCTTTCTTTGTGCCAACATCGTTTTTTTGCAGAAAAAACAGCGCGGAGGCAATTAGCACAAGCGCGAGCAACCCGACAATAAGCATTTTCTTGCTTTTAGCTGTCTTAGACGCAACATATTTTCCTTCCGTTGTTTCCGGCGTTTTAATTTCTTCATCCCCAAATTTTTTGGCGGTATCGTTTTTTTGTTCTTCCATATTTATTGTCTTATTAATTTATTAAATCCGTACTTTTTAAAGTAATGCCATTATAGCATATAATTTTTTTTAGTCAACTTCATGTACAAGACAAGTACAAAAACTCTACACATAACTATTGTTCTCTTTCTTGCATATAATTAGTAACTATATTGTAAGATATAATAGCGTTGTTTATACTTTTGGATTAAAATAGAAAATATAATC
>CAZBCK010000006.1:0-28375 GCA_964490635.1 uncultured Candidatus Saccharibacteria bacterium
TTTAAAGAAATATTTTAAAGAATTTAATTAAGTTGATGGTCTAGAGCCATGCTAATATTTATTAATTATTGATCTATACTTATTTTCTATCATAAAAAAAATATCCACAAAACCGCCATAATATTTTTGTCCTAAAAAAGAAAACAAAAACGCTATTAAAGAAAAATTTAGGAAGTTAAGTTTGATTGACTTTAGAAAATAACTTCTCCCTAATTTAAATTTTCCATCTAAGCACAAAATGTTACCAACACGAAAGTAATGCTTAGCCAATAATTTATTACTTAAATCCTTAAAGTATTTTTCTTCAATTATTCTAAATGCTTTAAGAAGCGCGTTAGAATCAGTCGAAATACTTTTTGATGTAAAATAACACAACGCTAAAGGCTCGTCTATAAATTTAAAATCGTAGTATTTTGCTAACCTCAAAACCAAATCCCAATCCTGAAACCTCGGCAAATTTTCGTCAAACACCCCTGATTTTTCAAGGCATTTTTTTTTCACTAGCAAAGTTTGCGTGCTTATAAAATTTCCATTGAGAAGCTCTTTATAAACATTCCCATCTTTTTGTTTTACTCTGTTAAGCGGTATGTATATTTTTTTATTGTCCTTTATTCGCCAAAATCCCGTATAAACAATACTATTTTCTTGACACGCTGTTAAAACTTTTATTTGTTTCTCTAATTTTTCTGGCAACCATTTATCATCACTATCTTGAAAAGCGATATATTTTCCTTTAGCAATTTTAATCCCAAGATTTCTGGCAACGCAAGCCCCCCTGTTTTTTTCACATTTTATATATTTTATTCTTGCATCATTAAAACTTTTAACAACGCTCTCAGTATTGTCCACCGAACCATCATCTACAATAATAACTTCAAAATCTTTAAATGTTTGGTTTAAAACACTGCTAATAGATTCGCCTATCAAATTAGCTCTATTATAAGTTGGAATAATTATACTAACAACAGGAATAACTTTGTTCATTAATTTATTTTTTTTATTTAGGCTTTGCTGACACAAACCACTTCAAAATACCTAAGATTAAAAAAGATTTGCAAAGCATTTATCGGCTACAACCTCAACTATGCTTTCTGGAAATTAGGAAGATGATTTTAAAACTCAACGATAACCTGAAGCTAATCAAATTTATATATTTTCATTTTGAAAACTTTATTAAACGATTTTAAAAGTAAAAATTTGTAAATTTGTTAAAGAAAATCAGCAGAGCCATTATTTAATATACTCTTCTTTTGCCATATTTTTATCTTCTCCAAACTTTTTAAACCATTCTAAAATTTCTTTATTGGTAACAACTTTTTCTTTTTGGATATAATTTCTTTTCTTAAAAGTTTTAAATAAAGAAATAAAGAAACTGCTCCAACCTTCAACTATTACACGAATCACATTAATTATTCCTATTTTTTCTTTAGTTTTAGCAGAATATCCTCTTTTAAGGAAAAGGCTTTCAAGAGAATAAAAATAATTCAAGAAAAATTTATACATTCCTTTGATTAAAAATTTCAAAGGAAAATTTTTAAATATCACAAAGAGACGATTCCTATGAGAATAAAAAGCTTTTACAAAAGAATAAACTTGGAATGTTTCTGATCCCTTATGATATACTACTGATTTTGGCGCGGTAAAACTTTTCCAGTCTCGCAATCTCGCTCTCCAAGCTAAATCCACATCTTCGCAAAAAGCAAAAAAATCATTGTCAAAACAGTTATCGCCACTCATAACAACATCTTCTAACATTTTTCTTTTATATAAGCAAGAGCATCCTGTCGTTCCAAAAACTTCTTTAATATCATCATACTGTTTTTTATCTTTTTTATTTGCGCCAATATTTGTGCCACCGCCATTAAAACGAATTTTCATCCCAATACTATCAATCTCATCTCTCCTAAAATACTTCAATACCTTTGGGGCAACCGAACCAATTTTATTATCTTGTTTGATTACTTTTACCATTTCAGATAGCCAGCTTTTTTCTGTAATTGCGTCGTTGTTGAGCAGAGCGACATATTCTGTTTCTGAGTCTTCAAACGCTTTGTGTATTCCAATATTATTGGCTTTGGCAAAACCGGTGTTTTTATTTAAACTTATAATTTCCACTTTTGGAAACTTATTTTTAACAAATTCTACTGATTTATCTTTAGACCCATTATCAACAAAGATAATTTTATAGTTATCATAATCTTGATTTTCAGCAGAGTTTAAACATTCTTCCAGCAAATGTTTGCCGTTCCAATTTATTATAATAATTGCTATTTTTGGTTGGTTCATAGAAAATTTAGATTGTTTATTTCTTTTTACACACAGCAACAATAAAATCGCTTTGAATATCTTTGCTTTGCATTAAAATATCTTCGGCATTAAAACAGAAATCTAGAAATTTTTTAGTTTCATTATTTTCAGATAAAAAATTATGAGCGATTTCACTGAACAACATCATTAAAACAGTTCCTCCGTACTTCCTAATTTCTTTTATGTCAAATGTTTTTTCTAACAACGGAAGTATATTTGAGGACTCAACAGCTTCTGAAGGATCATTCAAAATCATACTTAGTCGGCTTGGTTTAAAAACTTTTCTTTTTATACTGCCATCTCTTCTTGTTTTATATTGAATTGGCAAAATTGACAATAAACCATTAATTACTTCCAGTTGCCTGTCGGTCCACTGAAATCGTGTTGGTCCAACAAATTCATTGACAATAAATAATCCATTTGGCTTAAGAAAATCATTTATTTTAAGTAATATATCTTTTAGCGGCGAGAAATGATGCAACGAATGCTCCACTAAAATAATATCATAATAATTACTACTTTTTTCTACATTGTAAATATCAGCAACTTGATAATTAATAATATCGCCATAGCCCTTTTTTTGAGCTTGCTTTCTCGCAAATTCTATTCTTGTTCCTGAAAGATCATAAGCGTCAATCTTTTCAAACACACCAAGTTTTGCCCATTCTAATTCATTGTGTCCGGTTCCACAACCAAGAGATAACACTTTTAGATTTTTCTTGTCTGAAAAATATTTGTGAAAAATATACTCATAATAATCAACATTAATATTCCCTGAAACTAGATAATTCCAGCGCTCTTTCACTTCAGGAATATCATACCAGTTACTAGAAGATTTTTTTATATGCTTCCATGATTTTTCCACTTTTCCCTGTTTACTACTTATGAGTTTAGATAAAACTAAATTTAATCGACCTTGCTTTACAGCATTGCATAATATTGATAAATCATGAGTATTTATTAAATTTCCAAACATATTTTATTTGCTCCTAAATTTTATTTAGTATGCTCGTTATATACAACATCTTTCAAATTAGCCCTGTATTTATCAAACCAATCTTTGGCATCCGTAGAAGAACTTTTTTTATATTTCTGAATAATTTTTCTTTTTTTCAACATTAAAGGAAAATATTTTGCTACATCAATCCACCCTTTAATAATTATTTTTACAGCTTCAAAAAATCCCGATTTTTTTATTAGCCGCGCACTTGGTCCTTTATTTTTTGCGATACTGAAAATTGAATAAAAGTATCTCAAAAACAAATAAAAAAATGCTTTCGGCAATAAAAATAAAGGATAGTTTTTTATAACCACGAAATACCTGTTCCTGTTAGTATGAAACGCTTTGAAGGGAGAATATAGCACGGTTGTTTCCGAATGTTTATGATAGACAACAGCGTTTGGAGCAAAAATGCTTTTCCATCCTCTTAGCCTTGCTCGCCAGTTTAAATCTATATCTTCAAAATAAGCAAAGAAATCATCATCAAAAAAATCGTCTTTTATTTGAACATCTTCCAACATTCTTCTGGAATACATACAAGAACAACCGCTTGGTCCAAATATTTCTTTAATATCATCATATTGCCCATTGTCAACTTCATTAATATGATTACTGACTCCTCCCCCGTCAAGATGAATCGCATTGCCTATGCTGTCAATGATATTTCTTTTATAATATTTTTTAATCTTAGGCGCAACTGAACCAATTTTATCATTTTGCGTTATTACTTTCATCATTTCAGACAACCATTTTTTTTCCACCATTGCATCATTATTTAAAATAGCAATGTATTCCACTTCGGAGTCTTCAAACGCTTTATGCATTCCAATGTTATTGGCCTTCGCAAAACCGGTATTTTTGTCTAAACTTATAATTTCCACTTTCGGAAATTTTTCTTTGACAAACTCCACTGACTTATCTTTAGATCCATTATCAACAAAAATAATTTTGTAATTATCATAATCTTGATTTTCGACAGAAGTTAAGCATTCTTCCAACAAGTGTTTGCCACCCCAATTTATTACAATGACTGCTATTTTAGATCGCTTCATTTTTTTATTTCTACAATTAAATTTATAATCTTTATTTTCTACAAATTCCCATTAAATCAAGGCTCTTTTCAAAGTCTTTTTCTGTTATATAAAAATCGTCTAAATTATATTTATTTAAAAATTTTTCTTTATCTTTGTTTGTAGAACTTTTACAAGTAATTCTTTTTATAATTCTAATGATTGGCAATTTAATTGATTCTAGCATTACCCTTTTTAAATTTAAAAAATCAAGAGAAATTATATTTAAAGATTTCTTTATTCTCAAAATTTCTATCTGCTGAATTTCCGCGTTTCCGCAAACTCCAAATATTTCAACACTGGAAAACTTGGTTCTTAAAATATTTTCTAACTCAGATGAATAATATTCTCTGATATGAAATCTGTTAAAAGGTTTTTGATTTGGCTTAAGTCTTAATGATTTATTGGGAGTTGTTAATAAAAAAATTCCGTTATCTTTCAAAACCCTTTGTATTTCTGAGACATAATTCTCATCATTTTCAATATGCTCTATGACTTGAAAAGAAATAACAGCGTCAAAAGTATTGTCTTTGTGTGGAATTTTAACTCCGTCGTATTTTTTAAAGATGCAACTTTTTGAACCGTATTTTTTCGTTGAATATTCTATCGCATTCTTGTCTATATCTATACCAATAATATCTGTGATATTTTTAGATAACCTGCTAGTCCCATAACCGTTTCCGCTTCCGACTTCTAATACAGAACTTTTTTTAGAAATTATTTTTTTTGCAAATTCATACGCAAATATATGTCGCAAATAAATAAGATATTCCTCCTTAGATTCAAATTTTTCAGGCACAACTCTTTCTCCTGTTTTTTTAATGGCTTCTGACATAAAAACAAATTTGTTAAAATAATAATAAATCCATTATTTTTCTTCCTGTCTTTTCACAATCCAATCTATTTTTAAAAACCCCATAACCACCTTTCGCTATTTCATCTCTCAATTCACCATCATCTCTCAATTCCAAAATTGCGTTTTTTAAAGATTTCTCATCCTTATTTTCGCAAAGCAAAATATTTTTCCTGCTGGTGAATAATTCTTTTATCGCTGGTGAATCGCCCGTAATAACCGCTTTTCTGCAAGCAATCGCCTGAAAAACCTTATTGGGAATAACTCTTAACGATTTGTCCGTGCCACCGAAAATTCCAAGAACCACATCGGATTTGTTGATTTCACTAACCAATTCATTATACTCCACCCATTCAATAAAATCAACATTCTTTATTTCCAGATTCTTGCTTAATCCAGTTATCTCACCATAAAGCTGACCATTGCCGATCATTCTGAATTTAATATCTTCTTCATTTTCCAATAGTTTAGCCACTTTGATAATATATTCGAGTCCGTGAAGAGGAATATATTTTCCGAAAAATAGAACTGTGAATTTAACCCCCCCTAGCCCCCCCTTATCAAGGGGGGGATACAAAGACAACCCTCCCTTGTCAAAAGAGGAATATTTTTTCCTCTTGTTAGGTGGAAAATATTCTTGAGCAACTTTTTCTTGTTCAAGTTCCATCGGATAAAAAACATCTTCGTCCGCGCCGACCCAAACCCTTTTGAATTTATTTTTATTTAGATCAAATAAACCGCAAATATAATTTATATGCTCATTTGTGTCTAGAATTATTAAGTCCGCTATTTTGAATGAATATTTATCAAGATAAAATAAGAACTTGGCAAAAATATTTTTTCTTCTGGATAATTTCCTATCAACAATCGCTGTGTCGTAAAGCGACACCAACGGAATAAATATTATTTTCGGTTTATTTTTTTTGAATAAAGTTAAAAATTTTAACCAGAAAATATCAAGCTGACCGATATATCCAACAATAACCGTATCAATGTCTCCGCATTCTTTTAAAAATCTAAATCCTAATTTTAGATATGCGACTATTAAATTGACTAAAAGTTTAGCCAGCGAAAATAATTTTAAAAAATCGCCGTGTTTATTTTTATGTTTCTCCCATAAGACAATATGACATTCTTTCACTTCTGCACCATTTTTTCTTAATCCCTTAACAATAATATTATTCAACGGATAGTCTTTTTCGTAGGTCCCGAAATAACAAATCTTCATATACTCAATATTATATTTTGATAAATTATCTAAAATCTGCCATTCCAGCTTGTCATTCTGAACTTGTTTCAGAATCTACCCTCTATTACCACTAATTAAACCCTCAAAACATCATAAATTTTTACTAAGTTGAAAACACAATAATTGTAATACAACTTTTAGCGTTATAAAAATAAATTAAACTTATACTAAAATTCTAGACTTTATTGAATTAAATATAAATTAAACCTAAGGTAACAAAGATTCTGAACCAAGTTCAGAATGACAAAAATAAATTTTTCTGTATTTTAAAATAGTTTGTCAAAAACCTTTCGTTATTTTATTATCCTCTTAATTTTGCTCCCATCCTCTTCTTTCCCCGAGATCTTCACAAACATTTCTCCTATTAACCCCAGAGAAACAAGTTGGACGCCGACCATAATTAATAAAATTCCGGCAATTAGTAACGGCAGTCTGTTTTGAATGTTCCCGGAGGAAAATTTTAGAAAAGTAATATATAATCCGATAATAAAACCGGTTCCCAGAGCTATAAATCCGAAAACGCCGAAAAAATGGGCAGGTCTTTTAAAATATCTGGTTAAGATTATTACAGTCAATAAATCCAGAAATCCATTCAAAAATCTAACCGGTCCGTATTTTGACTTGCCGTATTTTCTTTTGCGGTGGTGAACCGGAATTTCTGTTACTCTGTATCCCTGATTGCCTACCATTACGGGAATATATCTGTGCAATTGACCATATAAATCAAGCTCTTTAGCAATCTCACTTCTATACGCCTTAAATCCGCAATTGAAATCATGCAGTTTTACTTTGGAAAACAGCGAGGTTGTAAGGTTATAGAACTTGGAGCTATTGTTTTTTATGAAAGAGTCTTTGCGATTTTGTTTCCATCCCGAGATGAGATCATAGCCCTTGTTTATTTTCGCGATAAAACGCGGGATTTCTTTCGGATCATCCTGCAAATCAGCATCCATCGTAATAATAATTTTTCCTCTGGACTGTCCAAATCCGACTTTCAACGCAGTCGCTTTGCCAAAATTCACTTTCAGACAAATTCCTATTATATGCTCCTTGTCATTATTATATAAATTTTCTACAACTTTTTGCGTTTCATCTCTGCTTCCGTCATCAATAATTATTATTTCATAATCATTAGTAACATTTTTCATTACTCCTGATATTTCACCGCATAAAACAGGCAAACTCTCCGCTTCGTTCAAAGCCGGAATTACTATTGATACTTCTTTTTGATTATTATTACTCATTGTTTAAAATCTTAAATACCTTAATCGGTCTGATGGAACTATCCTCGTAAAAAAGCTCCACATCATCAGAATATTTGTCAAAATTCGCCATTTCGCTATAGTTATCTCTTATTCCAAGCCACCTTTCGTCAATTACAATATAACTGACATTTCGCGCTTTGGCAAATCTGAGAATATTTTCCGAACTGGTATATGGGACAGGAACTCCTCCTTTTTTATTTTCCGCGTAAAAAGAAACATATGGTTTTCTTGACATTATAACCGATTTCTCCGGACTATAATCGGAATTATTTTTTAAATATTCCCCAGCCAATTTATGTTCAAGCGGATAATCTGGCAATTTACGCGAACTCCATATACAAACAGCAATAAAATTACAGAAAACCAAAATTATTATCAAAGCTTTTAAAATTTTTAAAAACAGCGCGCTAGGAAATTTAAAACCCTTAATATTTAATACTGATTTGCTTTTTATAGACAGTCCGAGAGAGGAAAGCAAAATTATGAAAACCATCACTTGAAGTAAATATCGGCTTTCAAGATGAAAGGCTGGAAACATAAGCAAGAGAATGGCTGGAAACAATGACAATATAAATATTTCTCCGGATAGTTTTTTTGTTTTAAATAAAAAAATAAAAAGCGCAAAAATCGGAATTAGAGAGATACTAAACAAATATTGATTTATTAAAACTTTAATTTCAGACAAAAACCCTCTTATATATCTTTTTAAAAATTCATTTTGATTATTAGACACAGTTTCTTCCACGCTAACATTCGCGAATTCTTCAGGCAATTTCATAGAATTTGTTTCTTCATCATAGTTTGAAAAAACTTTTTCATAAAAATTAATATCGTTTCTGTTCATATCACCCATATCTTTTCCATCAAGAATTATTCCCGCGATTAGATTTGGTTTCGCTTTCACCGTCAGGCATAATTTCCCGGTATTTTGATAAAGAAAATAAAGATAGGGAGCGGCAACAATAAAAAAAGTAAGGGCAATGACTGACGAACCGGCAAACGCTTTTTTGAATTTTAATCCGTTTGGTCTTTGAAATAAAAAAATAACTGCCAACAACAAAAATATTATTCCCTCGGGACGAATTAAATAAGTTATACCGATTGAGAACCCTAACAATATTGCCAAAAAAACTTTATAATTTTTTGTTAATTTTAAATATAAATAGATTGTTGTTAAAACAAAAAATATATGCAGTGATTCCGACCATGTTTCTTTGGATATTATAATGGACAAATGCAATGTTGCCGCAAAAAAAGAGGCAAGCAGTCCGGTTTCTTTATTATAAAATTCTTTCCCGACCAGATAAAAAAGATAGACAGACAAAAAACCGGCAGCAAACGAAACAAACCTTGCGGAAAAAACAAGATTATTGAAAAAAATATCGGCTATTCCGACAGCTAGCGAATATCCTGGTGGAAAAAGAAGCTGGGGACTGCCAAAAATTTCATATTTTCCGGTTTCAACCAGATTTTTCCCTGACAAAAGATATTGAACTCCGTCAGTTGTCACAAATCCTTCCTGAGAGAAAAAATAAAATCTGGGAAGAAATGCCAGAATTAGAATAAACAATAAGATTATCAAATGAGAATGTTTTTTAAAATTACTCATTATCTTCCCACACTTAAATATTTAAAGCCTAGTTTTTTCATTTTATCCGGATTATAAATATTTCTCCCATCAATAACATTTGGTTTTTTTAACAGTTTTTTAACTTTTCTCAAATCTGCGTTTTTGAATTCGTCCCATTCGGTCGCGACAATCAGCGCGTCGCAATTTTCCAAAACACCATATTTATTAAAGTAAAAAAATATTTTCTTTTTGAAATTATTATTCAAAACAAAATTCTTATAATTCGCTATTGGATCATAAACATTAACAATAGCATTTTTTCTATGCAACGCTTTAATAATATCTATTGCCGCCGATTCTCTTGTGTCGTCCGTGTTTGGCTTAAAAGCGATACCCCAGATACAAATTTTTTTATTATTCAAATTACCTAACAAATTTTCTGTTTTATTGACCATTAATAATTTTTGATCATTATTGACTTTAACAACTGATTTTAAAAGTTTAAAGTTATAATTGTTATCAAGCGCAATATTATGAAGCGCTTTGACATCCTTTGGAAAACAACTTCCGCCATAGCCGATTCCGGCATTCAAGAATTTATCTCCGATTCTTGAATCCAATCCCATCGCGTAAGCGACTTCTTCAATATTGGCTCCGACTCGCTCGCAGACATTCGCTATTTCGTTAATGAATGAAATTTTCGTTGCCAAAAAAGCGTTGCTGGCATATTTGATCATCTCCGCCGTCTCTATGCTCGTGTTGACAATCGGACAATCAAATAAATTATAAAGGTTGTTTATTATTTTTTTTGATTTTGCGACATCCGTTCCGATTACAATTCTTTCCGGATTCATAAAATCAGAAAACGCGCTTCCCTCTCTTAAAAACTCAGGATTTGAAACAACATCAAAATTGCCGGCATAATTTTTCCTTATTATTTTTTTGATCACTGCCCCGGTTCCAACCGGAACAGTGCTTTTATTAACTATGACAGTATAATTTTTTAAATTTTTCCCGATATCATCGGCAACGCTTTCTACATAAGAAAGATTAACCGCTCCGTTTCTTTTCTGCGGAGTGCCGACAGAAATAAAAATAACTTCTCTGTTTTCTACCGCTTTATTTAAATCATTTGTAAAACAGATTCTTTCTTCGTTTATATTTTTTATAATTAATTCTTCCAGTTCCGGCTCGAAAAAAGGAATCTTTTTATTTTTTAGCCGTTCTATTTTATTTTTATCTATGTCGTAGCAAATAACATCGTTTCCAAGATCAGCAAAACAGACCCCCGTAACCAAACCGACATAACCTGTGCCAAAGATTGAAATTTTCATAGGATAAAATTTAACATGGACTTACGCGTTTCAATTTTTCTCGCCATTGCGAACGGAGTGAAGCGATAGCGGAGCAGAGCGTGGCAATCCCGTAATTTAACTCTTTGTGCGTAGTTATGGGATTGCTTCGGTTGCTCATTCCGTTACCGTTCCATTCACACCCTCGCAATGACAGATTCTATTATCATCCAAAATACGGTAGCTCCTCTATTTTTTCAACCGCGGAATAATATATTAGAAGCGCTTGAGATAGTAGAATAAAAACAGCAACGAATGAGTAAGTTATATTTTCATTTATTGTTTTATTTTTTTTAGCTATAATACCGGAAAATTCATAAATACCAATTCCCGCGACTATTTGAAATACAATCAAAGACGGAACAAGATATCGAAAAGAGTATATTTTACTGAATAAAGTCACAAACACAAAGAAAGACAAACAATAAATTATCAGAATTACGATTTTTTTGTCTATTTTCATTCTACTCTTTACTTTCTGGATAATCAAGCAAACAAAAGCGATAAAAATGGCTATTATAAAAAGGTTAAATGATAATAGAAACGAATCCGATAAATAAGCAAATATGATTTTAAAATTCAAAAATATATCATAATCTGCCGGGCTTCCAGCTATTATTCTTTCTGAACTTTCTCTTGCAAAAAATTTAAAGATTGAACGCGGATCTGTGACTATGGTTGGAAGAAAAATAATGCTTGTTGCTAAAAAAGTTATCATCCAGAAAAAATAGTCTTTAATTGTATTTTTCGCACTGTTGTAGAGACGAAGCAATGCCTCGTCTCTACAGTGGCAACATTTATAACTCGCCAAAACCAAAAAACTGAACAGTACCAAAAATAGCGTAGATATTTTTGTCAGTACCGCCCAAGAACACAAAATCGCGGAAGCAAAGAAAAACTTTTTTCCGCCTTTATTATCCGTATAGACCAATAAACTTAAAATGCTTAAAGTGGAAAAAATTCCAACAAGTTTATCGGTTGGCGTTGTGAAATAAATATAATACGGAGTAGAAACTATCAAAAGCAAAGAAAAAGTTATCGCCCATCTGTTAAAAGTAAGTTTTCTTAATAAATAATATAAAGAAAAAATAAAAATAAAAATAACACTGAACATTGGAATATTTAGCAGAAAGCTTAGCTCTTTATAGTTTGAATATACCTGATAATTATTATCATTTATTATATTATACGGAATTCCGGAATTGCTTAAATCCGTTATGAAATTGCTTATAGACACAAAATCATAGTTTACAATTCTCATAAAAGGTCCAATTAGCCACATTGCCATAATCCCCGGCTGGGATGATTGGATTAGGTTTGAAAAGTTATAGCTTAAAATATTGTCAATAAAAAATCTTGAACGATACATCCATAAAAGCTCATCAAGATTTGGAAAGGTCATCTGATGTTTTATTTTAAAATAGGACAGAAAAAAAAGACCGGTGAGAATAATTATAAGTATTAAAAAAATGTCTTTTATTTTTTCTTTTATAGACATAAAAATTTATTAAAAATTTTATTGAAGCATAAACGCGATTTTTTACTCCGAACCTTAATGCACTAACAGTGAATTTTATCAATAAACTTTAAATAATATTATTATTAGTGCATCAAGGTTCCAAGTGCAACTTGGAACTAGCAAACTTAATCAACTTTCCACACTTTTCCTCCTTCATTTTCATTCGCTTTTTCAAATCTTGAATCGGAATCTAAAACATTTATGAGATTTGTATAGTCAAAATCATCGTATCCTAAAGGTACAAAAATATAATCAGCGTTAAATTCATTTTTTAGAACATCATAAATTGATAAATTATTATTATCTTTACTGCATTCTTCCTTATTGCATATTATACCATCGCCCAGATGCATATAAAACCAATACTTTTCAGGAGACAAATTATAAGTAAATTTCGCATCCAACCCGGCAATATAATAATTATGTGAATTATAAAAAAACATTTTTGAAAAATCACCCCAGTTGACATTAAAAACAATTGATTTCTCGGGAGTATTTTTCTTCAGCCATAATGATGTTTCGCGAATATTTTTATTTGATTCGTCTGTTCCACATTCGCTTAAAACAAAATTTGTTTTAGACCAAATTGAAAACGCGATGATAACAGCCAAAATTGAAACGCCACATAACTTGATATTTTCAAAAGAGAAAAGATCGGGAAGTTTTAACTTGCTTTTTAAACTACTAGAACTGTCATTTTTTAAAAACTCAAAATATAACAACTCTGCATAATAAGCAACAAAAATAATACTAAAAGGGACCCAGTAATCAATAAATCTTCCTTGCAAAAGCATTCCGATAAAAAAAGTTACGGAGATTATAAATAAAAAACTTGTTATGATCTTATTTTCCGGTTCTTTATTATTTATTATTTCCAAAATAAACTTTACGCAATATATTGCTACCAGAATCAGAAAGGAAATCAAAAGAATCGGCGCGTCATAAAAAATTTGATAAATACTTATCGGTTGCCACTCCATTATTTGCGCCGTAAGCTGATAGGGAGCTGAGTTTAGATAATAAATACTGAAATAATTTATGTTGTTTGGAAAAAACGGATTTATCAAAACAGCGGTAATTGTTCCGCCCAAAGAGGCTAGAATTGTTTTATAATATATTCTTTTGCTGTAGATATAATTTATCGCGACAAAAACCAGTGTTAGAAAAATGGCAAGCGGAAATGACCCGTGCGCCCAGACATAAAGAAATGAAATTATGAAAAGAAACAGATCATAAACCTCTCCTAACCTCCTCTTGTCAGGAAAGGAACATTTTTGAACAGTTTGAATTTGAATCAAAATATAAAATACGACAAGCAGAAAAATTACAGAGAAACTAAGCGGGCGCGCCAAATTCATTCTAAAAAGAAAATATCCCGAACTTGCCAGTAAAAACAAAAACCAAAAAAAATTATATTTCAGTTTCAATTTTTTTAGCGTTACATAAAAAACCGCCGTCATCGCCGACAAAAAAAACAAGGACGCAATTTTTGCGCCAAGAACCAAATCTCCCAAAAATGTAAAAGGGATAAGCAAAATATAATACAGAAAATGCAAACCGGTAAAATTATCTTTCATTATCGTCGCGTTAAGCCACGGGAATTCTTTCATCAATCCATTATCTCTTGTTAGTTCAGCAAGCTTGATATACAAATGGCTGTCGTTTCCAGCCAGATTGGTTGTGGAAAATTGAACCAGCGAAAATAACAAAAAGGTTAATAAAAAAACGAGTAGAATGTCTTTATTTTTACGGATGATATTTAAAGGATTCATAATATTTAGAGTTAACAATCGCATGCTGTCATTCCTGCGGAGGCAGGAATCCACTGCTACAATTTAACTTACTATTTACCGCAAAGCTTTTTATAAGATATACTAACTTACTTTAATAATTTCACTTTTGCAAATTAAAAAAATTATACGAGAATCATTATTTATTGAAACTTACCAGATTCCCGCCTTCGCGGGAATAACAGAAATATGCATATCTCAAATTTACCCAACAGAATTTATTCAACCCCCGCAATCTTCTTCATAACCTCCTTCATCAAAAGTCCGTTAGAGATTATCATCATTAACTGAGTTAAAAACAGAACCAGCATTGCAACGAGATAAATATTTTTGGGAAATTTGAATTTCTCCCTTAACACTTCTATTAAGACATAAACGCCAATCGCCGGAAAAATATTCACCAGCATAAAAGCGGGAGACATAAACCTTGTGTCATGATTACTGCATAATATTGTAACCATCAGAATAAAAAGCAGTATGAAAGCGGTTATTATTTTTAAATGTTTTTTTGGCAAAGAAATAAACAGATATCTATATTTCTTTTTGAATTTAAAGAAAAAGAAGACAAGCAAGAGATAAATAACTGCGGGAGACATAAATGCCACATTAACCAATAATGTAGAATAATCGGATAATCCGGAAAGATATCCTCCCCCGCTATAACTTCGGTTAACAACGCTATCCTTGCTGCTATCAAAAAACAGACTATAAACCTCGCTTGGATTTACAATTATTGAAGGAAGAAAAATAATACAGACAAAAATAAAAATGATAATCCAAATTAAATAATCTTTCGCCATTGATTTTATTTTGTGCTTATCAAGTGGCCAAGCGTAAAAAATAAGTGTAAAAAAATAAAAAGGTAAAATAAACATTGCCGATATTTTTGAAAGAACCGCCCAAGCGCCAAATACCGCGGACATAATTAGACATTTTCTTTGAGATATCTGATTCCATAAGGAACAGGTATGCCTATTCCTTATGGAATTAGCATAAATAAGAAACGCTAAAAAACTTAAGACCAAAAAAATATTTAGCATCTTATCGCTTGGAGTATTCCAATAAACAAAGAAATAATTCGTTGCCACAAAAAACACGGAAAATGATGAAACTATTTTGTTGAATTTCAATTTTCTTAAAAGACAATAAAACAGAATAAAAAAAATCGCCGTTAACAGCAGTAATGGCGTGTTAAAAACAAAACTTGCCGTATTGTAGGTTTCATATATCACTATGTCATTAGTATTTATAACAGCGTTAAAATCAAGTCCTTCCGCTTTTTTTTCGGCGATTCTTCTAGCAACATCTCCAAAATCAAAATCTATAAACTTCATCAAAAATCCGGCAAACCAATAAACGGTTATTCCCGGTTGCAATGATTGGACAAGTCCTGAAAAATCAAACTCACTTATTTTATCCCAAAAAGTTATTGACCTCTGATACCAAAGCATTTCATCAAGGTTCGGAAAAGTACTGAAATTATTCAATTTAAAAACAGCGGTTGTTATAAAACCGGATAGAATGATGACGAGTAAAATAATAAACTCACTTATTTTTTCGTAGTTTGGATAATTCATAATTGAAAAAGAAAACTATTGAAATTCTAAAATTTGGTTATAGGTTATAAATTTAGGACGCGTTTTATTTCGGAGTGTAGAACGAGCGATAGCAAAGTTCTACCTGAAAGCGAAAGTTAATTGTTTTTTAAGGTCAAACTCCACTATCGCTCATTTGACACTCCAAACGCGTAAATCCTAAAGTTGTTGATTATCGGTTAAAATGTGCAGGCGGTGGGAGTCGAACCCACACCCCGAAGGACACGGTCCTAAGCCGTGCGCGTATGCCAATTCCGCCACGCCTGCATAACATATTTCTACCCGGCTTTAGCCGAAGGTTTTTTGGGCTTTAGCCCAACAGATTATATCTTTAGTCTTACCTTTTTCCAGCAAGGTTAAAACCTTGCGAACCGTGTGCTAAAGCGCCGTAGAACAATCGTAATGAAAAACTAATCGCCCATCACCTTCTCATACATCTCCAGCGTTTTCCCTGCCATTCTTCTCCAGTCATATTTTTCAACCTGCTGAAATCCTTTTTGAACCAAATTACTTTTTAAATTTTCATCCTGAATTACCAGAGCGATTTTCTTTGCCATCTCTTCGTAGTCAGCGGGGCTAAAATAAACCGCCGCGTTTCCCAATATTTCCGGCAAACTGGTTTTATTTGAAGAAATTACAGGTGTGCCGCAAGCCATCGATTCAAGTCCAATCAGACCGAACCCTTCCCGAAAAGAGGGAATGACAAAAACATCAGCCATATTATAAAATAAAGGTAAATCTTTTTGACTAATAAATCCCGCCCTGATAATTCTATCGCCTAAATTTAGTTTTTTCCAAGTTTGCCTCACTTCCGGATAATAAGGATCTTCTTTTCCGCCAAGAACAAGTTGATAATTTATTTTATACTTATTGACAATTAAGTCAAATGCTTTTATCAATCCAACTAGATTTTTATGGTTTCGCCAAACACCAGTATAAAAAATAAATGGGCGGATAATTTTATATTTTTCTTTAATTGCTTTCATTTTACCATAATCTTTGATAACTTGGAATTGTCCGTCAACACCTTCATAGATAACTTGGATTTTATCAATTGCTCCCCCTTCGGAAAAGGGGGCTAGAGAATTTTTTTTTGATGTGTTTAAAAAAATCTTAATCATATCTTTCTTCGTATATTCCGAAACGGCAATCACGCGCGAAGATTTCTTAATCGCGGTAGAAAAAACCAGTCTAAATCCTTTTCTTCTTAACCAAGAATTCATTTTATGTCCTGGAAAATAATATGGCGTCAGGTCATGAATAGTTGCAACAGTCTTTGCTTTACAAAATGGCGAAATCCAATGGTATAAAATCGGTGAATTAAAATGCGGAAAATGGACCAAATCAATTTTGTGTTTTAGAATCTCCAGAGGAAAAACGACTTGTTCCTTCCAACTATACCACTTTGCCGAAACTTTTATTTTTTTTACTCTTTCGTTTGGCAATTTAAATTTATCGTATTCCTCTGGCAACAAAAAAACGAGATAGTTGTTTTTTTGATCTATCTCAAAAAGGTATTTCATTAAATGAAAAATATAATTCCCAATCCCCGTCTGCGTCGCGCCATACATCCGCGCGTCAATGGCAATGGTTTTGGATTTTTGAACTTGGGTTGACATTTGTGAGATTTTTGATTAGAGTGAAATTAAACAAATAGGAGGCACCAAAAATGGTATGTGAACAAAATGGAATATGTGACTTTATAGGTCACATAGAGAAACTGATAATAGAATTACCACCAGGAGAAGAGAAAGAGTTTGAAGAATTTATTCTGGAAATTGAAAAAGAATTTTGCAATGGTTGTATAATAGGGCAAAATGTTTATTATGACGGTATTATGCAAACTGTAGGTTGCAGTTTTCGTAATGTCATGTGCTGTCCTAGATTCCCTTGCGAAATAGTAAAATCCAGAAGATCAATATTCTTTGTTTCAGAAGGCAATTTTCTAAATCTGTGCATAAATGTTTGCACAAGTATGGGAACGGGAAAGTGTTCTAAAATGAGAGAATTAGATTTTGAAACTATACTTAGTGGAAAAACTAACATTACTCTCTCAAGACCTGTTGAAGAAAAGTTCAAAGGGTTGTAGCATCGCTACCGCCCATTTTTTTATTTGCGCTACTTTTTTTGTCATCCCGGAATGACAAATTTGTTTTGACGAGAAATAAATAATTTTGTCTACTTCACCAACTTCAAAACCTCCAACGTCTCCTCCGCGCACTTTTTCCAGTTAAACTTTTTTACCCGTTCAAAACCTTTTTTAACCAAAAGGTTTTTTAATTTATTATCCGCTAAAACAATTTTCATCGCTTCTGCTAACTCGTCTAAATTGTATGGATTAACCATTATCGCCGCATCGCCAACTGCCTCGGGTAAAGAAGAAAAATTTGAAGTAATAACCGGAGTGCCATACATCATCGCTTCCAATGGCGGAAATCCAAATCCTTCATAGAACGAAGGATAAACAAAAAGCTCGGCGTTGCTATATAAAATAGATTTATCCTTATCTTCAATGAATCCGGTGAAAATTATATCGTTTCTCACAGAAGAATTCTTTGCCACCTTGAATATATCTTTATAAAGCCATCCTTTTGAGCCAGCAATAACTAGTTTGACATTAGAAATCCCCCTAACCCCCTTTGATAAAGGGGAAATGCAACCCCCCCCTTGGAAAAGGGAGCAGGAGGGATTTTTTCTTAATTTCTCAAACGCTTTGATTAACCCAACAATATTTTTTCTCGGCTCCAAAGTTCCCAGATATAAAACATATTTCTCCGGTAAATTATATTTTTTTCTAATTTCCAAAATTCTCAATTCACTATTCACTATTCTTGATTCATCACCCATTCCCGAATAAATGACTTTTATTTTCTCGGGATCTATATTATAAATATTTACCAGATCATCTTTTGTTGATTGTGAAACAGCTATGATTTGATCCGCTTTTTTCGCTTGTTTCTTGGGACTCATTGAAAAGTGCCAATAGTTTTTCCCCGCAGAGTAAAATTCCGGATATTTTTCAAAACTTAAATCGTGAAATGTCACGACTGTCTTACATTTCTTTGACACTGAAGATAAAAATATATGTGGTGAAAAAAACAGATCAACTCCTTTTAGCAATCTGTTTATTTTCGGATAATTTAGAATACAGGATGAAACATCTAAAACTCTATTTGGCATTCTAAACTGCATTATTTCAACATTCGGTAATTTCAACCAATCGTAATCAAGTTTTATTTTTTGATACCCATTATAAAAAAGCTTATACTTGATATTTTTATCAAGACAAAGCATTCCGGAAAAAAGATTGATTGTATATTCCTCAACTCCCGTTCTTGCCCCACGAGCCAGCATTCTGATATCAATACCAATAATCATTTAAATATTTAAAAGTTTAATAGCACTACTCTAAATTTTCTAACTTATTTTGTTATTGCGAAACGGAGCGAGACCCTAATCTTTATTGGGATAAACTCCGTGGAGTGAGAAATCTATGAGTGATACTATGCAAATAGAACGGCTATATTTATTCAGTTTAAAGATCCCTCAGTCGTATCTCCTTCGGGATGACAAAAAAGTGATAAATTAAAAACACCGTTACTTAAAATATTCTTTTCCAAAAACTACAAAAATTCCTAAAACAAAACCAGAAATCAATCCAATGATTAAATTCAAAAACGCATTTGGTCTGCTTTTAATAATTATAGGATTTTTATTTTCTACTGAAAAAGATAATTCTTGCTCGCTATTTTCCCCGAGTGCTTTTATCTTAGATTCAACTATTTTAACAACCGCTGCCGATATTTTTTTTGCGTCTTCTTCGCTATTTGTTTTAAATTTTATTTCAATATATTGAGCAGACATTTTTTTTACTGTAAATTTTTTTACATAATTTTTAAAACTTTTGAAATCGTACCCAATTCCCGCTTCTTGATAAATTGCGTCTACCACTTCAGGGCTTTTCATCCATTGTTCAACAGAATTAGCTATTATCTCACTTGCTTGCAACGCATAATACCCATCATATTTAAAATCATCTGTTTCTTGTGTTTTATCTTTATTAATAAACAAAGATAAAGAGACTTCATATTTAAGCGGCTGCGCGACAGAGAACAAAAAGGCAGATATTCCCGTAATTACAGCCACACTTAAAATTAACTTGAAATTCTTTCTAATATTTTTTAGATATTCTTTTAGCTCCATAATATTATTTCATATACTAAATTTGTCATTCTGAACTTGTTTCAGAATCTTCGTTATTTTAGACATAATTCATCCTATTTGCGACAACGCCAACTATCGTGTTTTTTAATTTTCCTGCCCCGTCGCAGTCTCTCAGCAGAGAACTGCGACGAGCAAGCGTACGATTCGCCGGAGTCCTCTGTTGAGAAACTCCAGCGAGGCAATAGTAGAGAAGTCCTGATACTAACATATAAACATACCAATATTTTATTTGTTAAAATGTTAGTATGTTAAAATGTTAGTATGATTTTCATATTCCTCCTCCACAAACTTTCTAATTTTCTCTTTAAATATTTCTTTATCAAATCTCAAGGCATGTTCCCTTATCTCTTTCGAATCAAACTTACAAGAGTCAAAGATTCTAACAGCGTTTATTATTGACTGCGGGGTTTGTTCATTAAAAAATAATCCTGTCTTATTTTCAACTACCGTTTCCAAAGCTCCGCCGCCTCGAAACGCTATTACCGGACGCCCGGACGCCATCGCCTCTAAAGGGGTAATCCCAAAATCTTCTTCGGGTGGAAATATAAACGCTTTGCATTTGGAATAATAATCACTTGTTCTTCTGTCGTTTAAATATCCCAGAAATTCGATATTACTACCCGCATACTTTTTTAGCTTATTCATTTCCAGACCTTTGCCAATTATTTTCAACGGGAGTTTTAACTCATTGAACGCTTTGATAACTATATCAAAACGCTTATAGGGAAGCGCTCTGCCTACCATTAAATAATAATTTTCCATACTTCCGGAAGTATGGAAATTTTTCGAGCTAACTGGAGGATTAATAACAAAAGATTTTTTATTATAATATTTTTTTATCCTCAGCGCCACAAATTTTGAGTTTGCTATATACTTATCCGGTCTGTCTGCGGAAATCTTGTCCCACATTCTGATATAATTCATCGCAAACGGAACAAATTTTTTCGTTAGTTTGGAATATTTGAATTCCCTTAAATATTTGTGGCAATCGTCCCAAGCATACCTCATTGGAGTATGACAATAAGTTATATGCAAAGTATGTGGCATCGTTATCACTCCTTTGGCGTAACTGTTTGAATCAGAAAGAACGATGTCATATTCTGAAAGATCAAATTGTTCAATTGCCATTGGCATTAGAAGTGGAAATAATCTGTGATGCAAACCAATAAAAGGAATTTTCTGTAAAAAAGAAGTGTGAACTTTCTTATTCGAAAAAGTCCCTTTCATTAATTTTTTATCATAGACCATTGTATAAATTGGCGCTTTCGGAAAAATTTCCGTGAATGTCTCAAGAACTCTCTCCGCTCCACCGTATTGAACAAGATAATCATGAACAAGCGCAATTTTCATCGTAAATCATTTTAATATTTTAAAACAAACTTTTGTTTCTTGCTTGCTCATCCAACTCTTTGTTAACCATTTCATCCGCCAATTTATTCTCCTCGCGCGGGATATGAATAAATTTTACACTATCAAAATCAAGGGTTAAATTCCAGACTTTTATAAAAAGCTTCTGCATATTTTCATCTTTTATTTTGTACTCATGATTCAATTGCTTTACAATAAGTTCGCTGTCAAGATAACATTCCAAATTTTTGTCTTTTGTAGAGACGCGATTAATCGCGTCTCTACTGCGAGATTTAAAAATCCCTTTCGCTTTTTGCAATGCCAAAATTAACGCTTCGTATTCCGCCACATTATTCGTTGTTTCACCAAGATATTTTGAAGTTTTTAAAATAATCTCACCAATATCGTTTTTAATCACCGCGCCGCCTGCCGCCGGACCGGGATTCCCCCGCGCGCCGCCATCTGTGTAAGTTATTAGTTTACCCATGTTATGAATTATGAGCTACAAGTTAATTTTGTATCCCCGGTAGGAATCGAACCTACATCAAAAGCTTAGAAGGCTTCCGTTCTATCCATTGAACTACGGGGACATAAACAAATGCACATCAACTATATAATAGTATTACAGAAAATACCGCATTGTCAATGTTTCGGTAACACATTCGGTTCAACCGGCAAAATTGGATTATCGTTTTCATTACTGTTACTTTCATCCGAATATCCCACATCATTAAAACTAAAAATATTTTTGTATTCTTTATTTCTCGCATCTCGCATCGTTTGCTTCCTGGAATTTATATTTTTAATTATTCCCTTAAATATTATATCTTTCTTCATCTTATCACCTTCAAAATTTCCCGATTCCGCATAATCAATATACTTCATATTATAATAAGCATTTTTATATATAACATTAAAAGTAAAAATAAATAACGCGCTAAAAAATATCATAAAAAATAATTTTCTATGTTTAATAAAATATTTAATGTATTTTTTAAAGCTCTTTTTATCAAATTTTATTTCAACTTTTTTCATAGATATTATAAAGTTATTCAATATTTAGAACATCCTTATTATCATGATACATATATATTTTTAGGTCAGCGCTAAACAAAACTTTTTTGGAGTCCGGATTTAAAACTCCAGACTTTGTTTTTGCTTCATCTTCTATCGCGAATGAAATGTTTTCTGTTTCAGAATAATATTTTAGATTTTCAACGCAAGCTAGAAATTTCATTATATCATCAAAAGATCCGACTGCTTTTATTTTATAATATGTGTATGAAAAATTATCATTTATTTCTTCCTTGTCCTTCGCGGAAACATCTATCTTCAAATCAACATTGTTTTTATCAGCAAGATCTCTTATTTCAACAATATAATCAGATAGTTCCGAACGCCGCACGACAGACTCTAAGATTGTTTCTGTTTTTCCCTGCCATTCCCGATAAACGCCCCTTATTTCCCCTATTTGCTCACTCCGCGATTCAAGCCGTTCTATTTCTTTTTTCTTATCTATTATTTCCAGACTCAAACTTTCCTCTTCTTTAACAAAATAAATAAGCCCGAAATAAAACATAGCAAAAATAATACTTGCAGAAATCAAGATGCTTATATGTACTTTTTGTTTAACACTATTCATTATTTTTAAAATATTTTATTTAGAATTTTATCTTAGAGCTTGGAAATAAATAACATTTCATAATTTCGCCAGAATGCGCGCCAGATGTTTTTAAAAAAAGATGAGGAATAGCCAAGTTATTGTAAAACTTTTTTCAAATATAGATGGTGCGTATTATGAATGAAATTTAAAAAGTTATTTATTGACAAGCTCTTAGGATCCCGCTACCACAACATTACTCCTATCTATAAGCACTCTAAATTCAAAATCAGCATCGCTTATATAATTTTTTTCCAGATAATTATCAACTATCAATTCAAAAATTTCAGATTCTTTTAAATTATTTTCAAACTTCAGAAGATGTTCCAAGTAATCCTTTTTCCTAGCTTCACCTTTTATAATTATTTTATATTTATCTCCATCATTTTTTTTGTTCTTCTTGTCCTCTTTTTTCAAATTATCTTTGTATTCTTCTATATAAATTTTCTTTATTTTTACTTCGTCCGGAATAATTTCACTGAAATCTTCAATTGCTTTTGTCCAACAGAGATGATCTTTCCAAATTTGATCCACGCGCTCCAAATGACTGCCATAATTTTTTATGTCATTTTGCATAATTATTATTTCTTTTGCTTTTGTTCCCAGTCGCAAATTTTCCAACTGTTTATTTAAACTATTATTTTCAATCTCAAGATATTTTATAGAAACAAAAATAAGAAAAACAAAAATAAGCTGCGTAATAATTACCGCGGTTGCGCTTGAAATAATTATTTTACCTATTTTTTCCCATTTACTGTTTAATCTGTCATCCGGAGAAAGAAGATTAATTTTTATCATAATATTTTTACAGATATTATACTTAGAACTTCCTCGCTTTCCTGTCATTCCGGAAAATTTCGGAGCGATAGCGAAAAAATTTATCTGGAATCCGGTAAGCCTCAATAAACAATATCTTTCGTATAATTTTTCAAAATGAGACAAACTAGATTACGGATATTTTTTCCGGAGTTTATGCTGATAAAGATCAGTACCATCGCTCCGGAAAATTTCGGAATGACAAGCAGGGAAAGCGAGAAAGTCCTAACGCTATTATAATATTTATTATTCAGCTCCTCTCATTGCAAGACCTAACACAGTTACGAATACAAGCGATTCGTTTCTTGAAATTGGCGGAATTTTTTTATCTTTAGAGGAAATAATATTAACCCAAGGATTTCCTTTTTCAATTTCCTTTTTTATCCTGAGAGATAAAAAAGAACTCATACCTGCCATTTTCGCCTCTCCGCCACAAATTATGACCTTAGCAATATCTGATTCTGACTTGAAATATTCATTGTAATAATCCATAAGATTATTTATATATTTTATCATTTCATAAAGTGACGGCTGGATAATTTTATATATATCTTTATGTTCATCAGTAAGCCCCAGTCCGCATTTTTTTCTAATCTTATCGGCTTTTTCCCCACTAATTCCAAGCTTTTTTGAAATAATCTCACTAAAACTATTACCACAAATTGGAATACTCGCGGTAAACTGAACGGCTGGATTTTTAAATATTATAAATCCCGTTCTATCTTTTCCCAAATCTATTATAAGTATCGGTTTTGATGATTGCTTATCATTGATTAGGCTTCTTGTTATGGCAACTGATTCAATTTCCGCAGCGATTGGTTTTAATCCTGCTTTTTTCAAAACAGAAGAATAGGAGTCAACAAGTTGACTTGGAACCATTGCCATCAGAACTTTGATTATTTTAGCGTCATCACTCGGTAAAACTTGCCAATCTATATATGACTCATTGATATTTATTGGAAATAATTGTTCAGCTTCGCATCTCATTGCATCTTCTATGTCTTGTTCTTCCATTCGCGGAAGCTCCACAACTCGAATAAACCCTTTTGTTTCAGGTATTGAATAAATAACAAATTCCGATTTTATCGGATTTGGCTTTGAATTTAATAATGCTTTTTTGATGAACTCAACAACTATTTCTTCGTTTTTTATTTCTCCATTTTCTATCAGCCCCACCGGCAAATCTTCTCGCCCATAAGCATAAATTTTCATTTTATCGTTCTTTCCTTTAAGCTGGGCAACCTTAATGGATTGATCGCTAAAATCAAGTCCAAAAGCATTTAGATTGTCATTAAAAATTGACATAATAAACAGATGTTAGAAAATTTATGGAGACTGGTAGAAATTAATAGAAACTTAGTTGTTCTGTAATAAACAACAATTAAATTTCAACTAATTTCGTAAAGCGAATTTCTATTAATTTCTGGTTTTTAATTTTCACTCCATGACAACACTTCAAAATTCTCGGTTGTTGGGAACGAAGGAGGAGGACTGAAAGTAAGATTATTATTATAAATAGTTGATGTTTCATCATATCCGTCAACCGTTACCCAAGGACCACCACCAGTCACCCATGTCCAAGTCCAAAACAAATTGGTAATTACTCCACCATAAACTTCTATCTTAGTTTTTATACTATGAGAAGAATAATATCGATAAAAGACATGTCCTTTTTGCGAAAGTAAAGTTGCATCAATCGTCAATTCATCAGGAGCATATCTCGGAACCAGAATATCTCCCTGCGCTATCAGCCCCAAACAATTAGTTCCATCATATCTTTCTCCATCAGGGTATTTAATGTCATCGTTTATTCTAATTTTGGCAAAATCACTTCCACCGTCCAATTTTGCCGCCGCAACGGTTACCCTTCCTTTGACCACTCCGTCAACCCAGATATTGTCTTCAATAAATATAACTCCATTTTCAGGAATATCATAATCACCTCCAACCTGTTCAAGCGCTGAAGGTCCATCATCAATTTCTTCCGCTTCTTGCTGCCAAGAACTAATTTCATAATCATAATATTTAACTTGTTCTTTTAAAGATTTGATTTTATAAACATTAAAGGTTGCGTCTGAATTAAATCTTATTAAATATCCCTCAATCGAACAATCGTTTGGACAAGTATCATAGGTTTCGCTGCCGGTACAATTACCATTATTACAGCCTGCCGCACAATCTGCCGCACAGCCGCCATGACTCTCTGTTTTGTCACAAACACCATTTCCACAAATTCCAGCATTTCCGCCAAAGTATGTCCCACCGCTCAAGGCATCAGTTTTTATATTCGCCAGACTAACAGTAAAAAGATCAAAATCAATCGGCGATACTGGAAAACGCCAAAGAGTAGTTGGTCCGCCAGATCCCCAAATTCCCGGCTTGGTCCCACTGCAACCGTGTCCCGTCCCACTACAACTGTAGGTAGCAACAGCACTGGTTACTTCAGCATCGCAAGTATCATCAAACCTGATTCCGCCATTAGAATGCAACGGACCGGAAGTCGCCTCGCCTAAGCCAATCCAAATCGGAGAATGCGTTAAAAAACTATACTCTGCCAAAGACCTTTTCCCTATCAGTGCGGTAATTTTTTTTCGAGTGCCGCTAACTCCATAAGCATATCCGGTTGATTCAATTGAGTTTATTGTTGACCCTATTCCTGACGGAGTTATTTTTAAAGAAAATTGTCCAATAATATCACCATCATAGTCTTTGTAATCATGAACATAAGGACCGCAAACACCCTCGCAATCTTCCGGTTCTGAAGTTAGATCAGGATCACCGCAACACCAGTCATTTCCATCTTTATAGTCAGAACTATTATGAGCCAAATGCCACTTATAATAATTTACTCCTGCTTCCGCGACCTGCAGAGATTGCGTTTGCCTGACTTTTCTAACCGTATTTTTATGACTGGTAACAGACCAGCTAATAAGAGAAACGCCAAAAATAATAAAGACTGACGCAACTATCAAAATCAAAGGAACAGCTATGCCAGATTGGCTTGCATAATTTGTAATTTGTAATTTGTAGTGATTTTGTTTCATATTTGCAATATATAAACATGTAACGCAAAATGTATAACTTGTAACACATTTTATTGTTATACATTTTCGTTATACAACCTAATTCCCGTCTCATTGCAATCTCTTAGTAAAGAACTACAACGAGAAAACATACGGTTTATTTATACCTCAACGCGTCCAATGGATTTAATTTTGCCGCGCGTCTTGCAGGATAGAAACCGGTCATCAACCCAACCGTCGTTGAAAAAACAAGAATCATTAGCATAAATTCAATTGGGATATAAAACAAATCAACTTTATCGCCCCCGAATGAACCAGCTAATTTATTTACTCCAAAATTAAAAATTTCAGACGCTCCGATGCCGGTAAGAATTCCGCTCACTCCGCCCAAGAAACCAATTAAAACCGCTTCCACTAAAAATGTTTTTTTAATATCACCGTTGGAAGCTCCCAATGATTTCATTATTCCTATTTCTTGCGTCCTTTCCAAAAGCGCGATGGTCATCGTATTAAACATTCCAATCGCTGAAACCATTAAAGCGACTGCTCCAAAAAACGATAAAACAATCTGCACAGCCTAAAATATCTTGTTCGCTTCTTCTATTGTATCCGATAAAGCCGAAATGGTAAAACCCATTTCTATTATTTCTCCTCTTACTTTTTCTATTTCATTTTTATCTGACACTTTGATCTTTACTCTGGAAAAATTTGGTAGGTTTAGATAACTTACACCCACAAATGGAATATAGGCATAAGAGGATAATTCATCATCTATCACTCCAATAATTTCAAAATCGTTCTCCAGATTAACCTCTTCCACTTCCTCAATTATATCCTCAGAATTTTCTTGTTTTTTGAGTAAATATAATTTAATTGAGGCTATATTTGAAATAGCGCTGTCGTAATCCGATATATCAAATACTTTCAAAACAGCAGATGAGATAACAATTTTACGCGATTCTTCTTCAAACAATCTCCCCCGCTTCCACCTCGGTTCCCGAAAGCTTAAAATATGGGCTTGACAGCATTGATAGTTATTCCGCTTGTTAATCCTTCAATCTCCACTTGCGCCGTAATCGCCGTTATCGGACTTACCTCAGTTACTTCCGGAATTGCTTCTATTTTTTCCAGATTTTTATTATTTAACTTAATTACTGACGATGATTCCGAAAAAATATCCAAGCTCAACAGAGCATCGGAGGTCGTGATTTGTTCCAAGATGGTTTTTTGCAAACCAAAACCGAGAGACACCAAAAACAAAATGGTGCCTATTCCAACTCCGATTCCCATAACAGTAAGATATGTCCGCAGTTTATTCGTTCTGAAAACCCTTGTTGCTAATTGCAAGATGTCTGTTATTTGCATAAATGGCTATGCCAAAATTAAAGTGCCATTCTAAACTCGTTTCAGAATCTTCGTTATCTTAGATTTTGATTTATACTATTTAGTGCCATACTTTCATCTACGACACAAACACGATTATCTTTATTATAATAATAATACAATTATTGTATTTTCAATTTATTCAAAAGTTTTGTGATTCATAGATTTAATTAGTTGTAAAAGAAAGCAGATTCTGAAACAAGTTCAGAATTGACAGAAAATAACTTTCCCAAATAATTCTATCCTTCAATAACTCTCAAAGTCATTTTTAATTCAATATTTCCGGGATTGGCAATGATTCCTTGATTAAGTATTTCTATCGCTTCATCTTTTTTTCCGTTTTCATCCAGCA
>CAZBCK010000007.1:0-1697 GCA_964490635.1 uncultured Candidatus Saccharibacteria bacterium
CTTAGCTTAAAATCAAGATTCTCAAGCACCTAATCGGTTACCAGTGCCAGTTTTTTTGATACTTTTCAAGATATTTTTTATTTATCGCTATCGTATTATCTGAGCATTCTCCGCATTCAAGAGTAGTAGGTACGCAGTCACTATCAATTTCGCAGTAAAATTCATTTCCTTTTTGATCAACTGTTTTATTATTATTTTGTGTTTTGTAATTCTCAGTAATAAACTTTGTTCCGCTGATAATTATAATTGCTGAGCCAGCAAAAATAATCAGCGCTAAAATAATTTTAGCAGTTAAAGAAGACAAAAATGTCTTTTGATTATTTTGATTTTGTCCCTGCTCTGAATTTTGATTCAAATTTTGTATTTGGTTTGACATAATTTTTTATTTTTATTATAAAATAAAATCTAAATAATTATCTCCGTTAATTATTTTGAATTCAGCATTGGGATAAGTCTCTTTCCACAATTTCGGTTCTTTACACTTTTTATTTCCCCATTTAATTTCATAACCAAATAGCTTTCCGCCGCGTTCTTCAACAAAATCAATCTCTTTTTGATCATAAGTCCGCCAGAAATAATAATTCGCAAAAATACGATTATTGCTATTGCATTTTATTCTTTCCAAAACGCAAAAATTTTCCCACAAAGCGCCAATATCATTTCTTAAATCAAGTTGATTAAAATTTTGAATTAAACTGTTTCTAATCCCCAAATCATAAAAATAAACTTTATAATTTTTACCAATCTCCTTTCTTAAATTTCTACTAAAAGATCTAATTCTAAAAATAATAAAAGATTGCTCTAGTAATGTTAAATAATTTTCAATAGTGTGACTGTTTTGATTAAGCAAATTCGCTAATTCCGATGCTGAAATTTCATTTCCCAATTGCAATGACAAAGCTTTCAATAAATTTAAAATTAAGTCTGGTTTTCTTAATCCGCTAAATTCCAAAATGTCTTTATACAAATAATTACTGGCGATTTCCAGCAATTCTTCTGTTGCTTCGTCTTCTGAACAGCCAAACACGCTAGGGTATGTTCCAAAGCGAAGAATATTTTCCAATTTAGCGTTTAAATCAAATAAATCTTCTTCTTGTCTTATTTCTTGAACTGAAAAAGGATAAAGTAAATATCTTCTCGCCCTGCCAGTAAGAGATTCGGAAGTTTTATTTGCCAATTCAAAACTTGATGAACCTGTTGCAATAATTTGAGTTTCAGGAAAAGTATCTGCGATGATTTTTAAAACCAAACCAATGTCTTTTATTTTTTGCGCCTCGTCTAAAATTACTAATTTAGCGCTTCCTAAGAAATCTTTTAACTTTTCATCATTAGTTGTTTCTAACGCTGTTTTATTCTGCAACAATTCACAATTAATATACTTGTTATTTTGCGGATACTTTTTTAAAATTTCCTTGCATAAAGTAGTCTTACCAACATGTCTTGCTCCATAAAGAATAATAATCTTGCCCTTAAAAAGACTTTCCTCTATTTGACTTTGTAATATTCTTGGTAAAATTTTTGGTTCATAGTTCATAGTTCATAGATCATAGTTCATAGATCATAGTTCATAGATCATAGTTCATAGTTCATAGTTCATAGATCATAGTTCATAGTTCATAGATCATAGTTCATAGATCATAGATCATAGATTTAGCTTAATTCTTGAAATATACTTCATATATTACACTAAATTATGC
>CAZBCK010000007.1:1797-28071 GCA_964490635.1 uncultured Candidatus Saccharibacteria bacterium
TCATAGATTTAGCTTAATTCTTGAAATATACTTCATATATTACACTAAATTATGCTATTTGTCAAATTTAATCTATAAATTTGAAAGTGGAAAGCATTTGGTTATATAGTTGTTTTTGTTGCTCATCTGGACTCTTGCTCCAATCTTGATGTTCTATAAAATATCCATAATTATTATCATGTACAGCAACGATATTGTAAAAATATTTATCTTCCCCTTTATATTGTCTTGCGTCATATCCATCTATTTTTATTTCTTTATAATCATCACCATATATTGTATAAAGATATTTATATGTTTTATCCAATACACTTATATTAATTCCGCCACTTAACGAACTAAAGCTAAACACGAACTTACGCAAATAACCACCAGCTCCTTCTTGTTTAGGATATTCTCCTTGAAAAACAACATTCTCAGGATACTTCATTTCAAATCCATACTCCTCATTTCGATAAACTTTCCAATCTGAAAAAGCATCTTCATATTTCTCAAAAACCACCGGCACCTCAACTTTATAAATCTCACTTCCATCTCTCGCGCTTTCTTCAAAAATTTCTATCAAACCGTTTTTTGTTTGCGGTGTTTGATAAGTTAATTCTTTTTCAAAAGGATATAACTTGTCCATCCAGCCATCAGCGGTTATAAAAGTATCAACTAAAATATTTTCATTGTTGTCTGTTATTTTTACCCTAACATTCGCTTCATCAACATTCGCTTTCCCTGAAATTAGAATTGGATTTTTTATCGTTGCGTTTTTTTGTGGCAGTTTAACTTGAATAAAATCATTTCCGAAATATTCATCCGTAACTTTTACGGACGGCTTCTGCGCGACAGGAGTTACATTTTCCTTAATCCCGGAAACCAAATATCCCAACAATCCAAAAACAGCGCCAATGCCAACAATAAAAATGACAACGATTATAATACTTGGCAAATTTGGAAAAGAGATCGTTTGTTTTGGTTTGTTTTGCATTTCGTTTTGCATGGTTTTAGATTAGATATTAAAATAAAAAAATTCTTTTTATGAAAAGAAGTTGAGGTAAGGAAGCCGAAGACGTTTATTCCCCCTTTAAAAAAGGGGGAATAAACGTCTTCGGCTTCCTTAATCTTCCCAATAAAACTCCGCCGCATCCTCGGGAGAGATTTTAACGACAAAAGCGTCCGTTGCCAGCTCAAACCCCGCCCAGATATTTATCCGTGGCGCGATGACAAAATGAAAATGCAGATCTTCCCCGACTGGCGCATAGTGAAGATAAAAATTATACGGTGCATTTATTCCGCCAAGTTTTGACAGAATTATTTGAAACACTTCAGCCAAACTCCTGAATTCATTTTCTTTCATTTCAGTTATATTTCTATAATGTTTCTTTGGAAAGATCCACGCTTCATAATTAAATCTTGGCGCGTACGGTGTGAAACAAACAAAATCATCATTGGCATAAATGAACCGCTCGCTTTTCTCTTCTTTTTTTATTATACTGCAATATGGACAATCTTCATATTTTTTGACAGCCTCAACCTTTTCCCGAACCAAACTTGGAATAATATTCGTGGCAACAATTTGACTGTGGGAGTGAGCAAGCGACGCTCCTCCTTCCGCGCCGCTATTTTTGAAAATCTGGACATATTTTATCCCGTCCTTCGCACTTAGATCTACCATTCTCAGTGAATATACTTTTAATATTTTCTCTATCTCTTCCACATTTAGATCCGCCAGCTGTTTTTTGTGATCCGGCGTCTCAGCAATAATTTCATGATATCCAAACGCTTCCCCGCCAGTGTAGTATTCATCGTTTGTTACAATTTCTTTTTTTAAATTTTTCTCAACAGCCGGAAACTTATTTGGAAACCATCTTATCTCCCATTTGTTCTTGTCACCTATCCTGCCAATTTCCGGCGGAGTCAGATGCTCATTTCCAGGACAAAAATAGCAAATGTTTTTTTTACCATCTTTTTTATCATCTGTTTTATTTTCCTTAACCTGCTTTGGCCTCTTTCCGCGTTCAGCAGCAATATAGCTCCAACGATTAAGAATATAATCTTTTCGTAACTGGATCATTATAGTTATTTTTAAATTTTTTATTTATAACTTAAAGCTTCAAACAACCCTATAGTTGTATTCTACCAAATATTTAATATTATATCAAACTTGTATTCTTGGGATTTACGCGTTTACTGTCATTCCTGCACTGAACTAAATTCAGCATAAACTCCGGCAGGAATTGTAGAAGTTAGATAATTCACTAACAGAATAATATTAATAAAAAATTTAAATTCTCTCTTTTGTCATCCCGAGTGGAGTGGAACCGAGAGATCCCTCTCAATCTCACAAAATGTTTATTAGGGAAGTATTTTTTTTAAGAGCGATTCCTCCATTCCGCTCATTCGCACCTCATTCGCTCCAGTCGGAATAACAAAGTTTATTAGTGAATTACATAACATCTACAAGAATAACAATGGGCAAACGCGTAAATCCTAATATATTTATTCTCTTTAAAAAACCTCCTTCGCCTCTTCCCAGATCCTATCATCGCCTTTTTCCGTTTTTAACCAGTACCACCATTCCGCGCCCCAAAGATATGCTTCAGAAAATTCTATCTTTCTGACATATTCTATATTTTCGCGAAACTGTTCGAGACTCATTGATTTAAACTGCTCATCAAGCGGAGTATCCAATATCGCCTCTGGACCCCATGGCTCTGCTTGCAATTCTACAATAATTACTTTATCCACACCGGTAACATACATAATGATTGCCGCTTTTATTCTGTAGCTGATTGAAGCAACCGGATAGTGAACATACCCAAAATGTTTATCCCAGACAATCCGATATAAAGTCGTTCCCAGAATATCAGCTCTTCCCGCCGCATTATACCAAGTGCCAAGCTCACCGCTGTCTGAAATTATGATCGGACGGCTATCAAGAGAATGAACCAAATCAATTTCCCTATCCAAAAAATCTTTGTCCAGCTTCGGGCATTCCCCAAAAGGCAGAAACGGTTCATTTTCAACTTGCCAGGCGGTAATGTTTTTCTTATCTTTGTAGCGCTCTACAATTTTTTCTATTATTTCCAAAAGCTCTTCCTGCCTTTCCTTTTCTTTCAGTTCTCCCGCCCATCTCGGAATATGACATTCCGGCCATCTCGGTTGTTTTTGCCCCAAGACAATAATCATTTTCACATCGCGTTTTTCCGCCTCTTCAATTTGCCAATCTAAGTCATCAAATAAATATACATCTTTCTGTGGCTCAACCTCCATCCAATAAGAAGACAAGCGAACCCGCTTCACGCCGGCGTCGTCTAAAATGGCAAGATATGTTTCTTTCCAATCCAATCCCAAATACTCCGCGAATGTCTTGTTGAATGTCACGCCATATTGAACATCTTCTCTTCTGGGAATAAAAACAAAATAAATTGTTAAAATAATAACAGCAAAAAAAATTACGATTATTAAAATCTTCTTTCTCGGATTTTTTCTGCGTTTTTTTATTATTGACATAAGTTTAGTAATGAAAGAACTAACGACCGATTTCAGAAATTTTCTTTTTTTTGAAAACGGTCTTTTTTTATAATTTTGAAAAAATTCTAATTCCCTTTTAATAAAAGGGAATTAGAATAAGGAAGTCGAAGGCGTTTGTTCCCCCTTTTATAAAAGGGGGAACAAACGCCTTCGACTTCCACTTAATTTCCTTTATAAAAAATATTACCCCACCAGCAAAACCAACCCCACTCCGATCAATCCAATCGCCAGCAATTTTTTTATAATCACTTCTTTCCCAATTTGCTCCTTGTATAAATTAGGAAGTTTTTTGGAAAGAATGAACGCGAAGATCAGGAGAAAAACATATTGTGATGCTTGCAAAGAATTTATGACAGAGACACTGCTTTTTTCTATGGAAATCGCGTAGAAAATCATCACGGCAGCAATGGCGGCTAAGATCTTATTCGGAACAAAAAGATATGCTGTCTTTTTTTTGATTGTCTGCGGAGTGGAAAATATTATCTTTCTGTTTTGAGAAGATATGAGAAGCGCCAACGCTCCCAAAAATCCACCAAATTGCAAAAGAATAAATCCGTCAAAAAACGGCATGTTTAGAAACAAAAATTTTGTTGAAGTGTAATAAATCGCAAAAAGAAATCCTGCTAAGATCGCAAAATAAAACCCCTTGATGATAATATGCTTTCCCTTCTCAAATTTTGAAGACATCAACATCCCGCCAAGAACAAATAAAACGAATGCAATAATCTGTTCAAAAATCAATCGTTCACCCAAAAATAAATAAGACAAACAGAAAGTGAATGTTGGAACAGATCCGCCGACAATCGGAATGACTCTTGATGTCTCGCTTAATTTTATCGCTCTATAAAAAACAAGAAGAGCCAAAACAAATAGAGCACCAATTAAAACACCGAAAACCAAATACTTCGTTCCAGGAAAAGTAAAGCCGAAAATAGGAATAGCGGCTAAAAAAAGAATTTGGGAAATACTGGAATAAAAAGTATAAGCCACCGGACGAAGGACCGTGTTGGAAACAAGATGTTTGTCTATAATTGAAACAACCGCGTTGAGAAAATGGGCAAGAATTGTGATAATGATCCAAGACATATCATTCTAACATTTAAACAAGTTAACATTTAAACAAGTTCATAACTAGTTCAAGGAACTTGTCATTCTAAACTTGTTTTAGAATCTTTGTTCTTTTCGATTTTGACTTGTACTATTTACACTATACTTTTTTTGTTGGTACTCCAAATCTCAATGCACTAACAGAAAATTAGTGCATTATGGTTTCAAATACAACTTGAAACCAACACACCTCCAACTTATTCAAACAATTTATGATTTATAGATTTGGCTAGACATAGAATAAAGCAGATTCTGAAACAAGTTCAGAATGGCATATTTTTCAGAACGATAAACCATTCTCCCCACAAATTCTCGCATATTCCCTCGCGCTCTTTCTAACCCTTATCTCCATCTTCTCATAATCCATCTCAGTCAATCCAAACCTTGGTTTAAATCCGTCTACCCATTCAAAATTATCAAGCAATGACCAATGCAAATATCCTTTTACATCTACACCCTCACTTATCGCTTTGTGAATATATTTCAGATGCTTTTTGATAAATTCCGTGCGGTTTTTATCTTCCGCGTCCGCCAATCCGTTTTCCGCAATATAAATCGGCAGATTATATTTTTGCAGATCTTTCAACACATAATAAATTCCTTTGGGGAATATTTCCCAACCAAGGTCAGAGACTTTTTTGTTTTCGTTTTCTATTTTCAGAAACGGAAATTTAGATGTGATTTTTATACAATCGTGAAAATAGTAATTTACACCGAGAAAATCTTGCTTATCTTTAACACAAACTAAGAATAATCTATTCCGTATAAAGTTAAAAATATTTGCCACCGTGCGATTTAGAAAAGACTTTTTGTTGTCAGGATCAACAAAAGAATAATTTTGCGCAAGACCGACTTTCGCGTTTTTATTAAAATTATGTATTGCTTGATACGCTTTTTTGTGAGCTCTGAGAAAATTTAAAAAAACAAGAGGCGTTAAAAAAATATTCTTTTTTTGTGGCGGAAATCTTCCCGCAATATACGCCTCCGATAAATAGATCATCGGTTCGTTTATAGTCACCCAAAAATCAACTAAATCGCCAAGTTTTTCCGCAACGAATTTTGTGTAATTTTCAAAATAGCTAGCGGATTTTCTGTTTTGCCATCCGCCTTTTTCAGCAAACCAAATCGGTGAAGTAAAATGCCAAATCGTCACCATTGATTTTATGTTTCTTTCTTTCAGGGCTAATAATATTTTTCTGTAGCGCTCAATTTCTTTGTGATTAAATCTTCCCTCTTCCGGTTCAATCCGCGACCATTCCAACGAAAAACGATGAGTATTATGATTTAATTCATTTGCCAGATCAAAATATTTTTCATATTGATTATAATAATCACACGCTCGCCCTGCTGGAAAATCTTTTGACCAGTCGCAATTTTCAATCCCACCCTCAACCTGATACGACGAAACTGCCGCGCCCCAGAGAAAGTTTTTTGGAAATTTCAGATTAGGCATATATTTTTATATAAATCACAATAAAATCACTATTCCCATTCCAATCATAATCAGCCCGGCAATCAAATGCAATAATCTTATTTTCTTTTTTCTGGTTTCTTCCAGCCCTTTCGGATCAAGTCCTTTGTAAACTGCCAGAGTAATAATAATCATTGGGGAAATAAAAATTAAATTGTAGAGCAAAAGCATCCAAGCGGCAGTATAAAAAGTAGCCGTATTCCCAAGCATTCCCAAGACAATGATATAAGGACCGGAAGTGCAAGGAAGCAAGAACAAACTGATTAAAAAACCGATAAAGAACGCTCCGACGGGAGATGTGGTAGACTTAATTATTTTTTTCATTCTTGGTCGCCAGCTTATCGGCACTTCCATTACAAATCCTTTGCCGTACCAAAAATAATCTTTTAGATTAAACAATCCGACAACAATCGCCAAAGCACCAATAATTTTCATAAAAAGAAAGGGAAGACCGGCACTGGCAATAGCACTGTACAGACCAAGCCCCATTAAATAATATGAAATAAATATTGACGAAGAAAATGCCAATCCCGCCCAAAGCGATCTTTTGCGATCGCCGGTGATTAGAATGGCAGTTAGCAAAATAATTAAAACAGCAAAAGCGCAAGGATTTATAGCGTCAACCAAAGCACCGCTAATAACAACAGGGATACTAATATCTAGCCCCGAATTGCCATTTTGCTCATTCTCCGAATTATTATTTTCCAAATCTTGAAATTCCATATTTTCAAAGAAATCAATGATCGGTTTATCACCCATCAAACATTGCCCTTCAAAATAAAGCATTGGGATCCCTCGCTCCTTCAAAGGAATACCATGATTTTGACAAATTCTATTAAATTCTAAAGCGCATTCACTATCACCATGAATATTTTTTTCTTCAATATCATATTTTTCCAGAATGCCATTTTCCTGAAAATATTTGCTTACTTTGGCACAATGAGGACATCCTTCGCCAAAAAATAAGCAATTCTGCGATGAAGCAGCTTGGACAACAGCATTGGATTGCCGTAAAATAATTTGTCTTACGCTAATACCGATTATTAAAAACACTAAAACGGCAAGAAATAAACTTATATTTTTTTTCATTTTTTATTTTTTATTAATTAAATTATTGAAGACGAATAAGCGCTTGCTCGCCTTCAATAATTTAATTATATTCCTAATTTTTTTTCATCTCCTCCCAATTTTCTCCTATTTTCAAATCAACTTTGATCGGCACCGAAAAATCAACTTTTTTGCCGTCAATTTCCAAATGTCCATTCTCCATAACATCTTTTATTTCTAAAACCATTTTATTAACATCATTTTCTTTGACAGAAAAAAGCAATTCATCGTGCACTTGAAGAAGCAATCTGACAGCGTCCTCGTTCTTATTATTATAATTTTTCATCCATTTGTCAATTTTGATCATCGCGATCTTCATAATATCAGCCGCTGTTCCCTGAATTGGCATATTAATAGCCATTCGCTCAGCCGAATTCTTGATCATCGTGTTTGAGGAATTAAGTTCCGGCAGATATCTTCGGCGTCCAAATAATGTTTCGGCATAACCTTTTTCTTTCGCGTCCTTCTTTGACCTCTCAATATATTCTGCCACACCTGAAAACTTTTTCATATAATCCTCTATAAATTCTTTAGCTTTGTTTCTTTCAATTCCGGCTGATTGTGCGAATCCAAAAACGCTCATTCCATAGATTACTCCAAAATTCAGCGCTTTTGCCGCGCGACGCATTTCGGAAGTCACCTTTTCAATAGGGATTTGATTAACTTCTCCAGCCGTCGCAATGTGAATATCCAAATCTTTATTAAAAATCTCTTTCATTTTTTTGTCATCCGCAATCATCGCTATAATCCGCAACTCAATCTGCGAATAGTCAGCCGACAAAAGTTTTCTTCCCAATTCGGCAATAAACGCTTTTCTAATCTTTTTCCCAACCTCTGTTCTGATTGGAATATTTTGCAAATTCGGATCAGACGAAGAAAGCCGCCCAGTGGCCGTTATTGCTTGATGAAATGTCGTATGCAACCGTCCAGTTTTTTTGCTAATAAGTTTCGGCAAAACATCAACATAAGTATTTTTCAGTTTCACAAGCTCCTTATATTCAGAAATAAAAATTATGATGATATGCTGATCTTTTAATTTATTCAGTTCTGACGCCGCGACTGAATATCCGGTTTGAGTTTTTTTTATATTGTCCACAGGTAATTTCATTTTCTCAAACAAAACACGCGAAAGCTGCTGGGAAGAATTTATATTAAAATTATTGTCACCGGCAAGCTTGTATATTTTTTCACTAAGTTCCAAAATCTTTTCTTTGAGTTCCAGAGAGAGAATTTTAAGAAGTTCAACATCCAATTTCACTCCGCTCGCTTCTATCTTGGCTAAAATTTTAATGAGAGGCATTTCAATTTTATAAAACAAATTTTCCATTCCCACTCTTTTTAAATCTCCCTCCAATTTTTCGCGTAATTCAAAAAAATGGCTGAATTCCACAATCTCGTTGGTATGTTTTATTTTTTCTTCTATTTCCTTTTTATTTAGAAATTCTTCGTTCTCGCCTCGCTGGAATCTCTTAGAAGAGAACTCCGACGAATTGCGCGCTTTCTCCCTTTGAGAAAGAATCGGGATGAGAGATATATCGTCATTTCTATACCCCAAATAATCAAAAATAATCTTATCCTCGCTATAATCTCTTTTCCCCGGATTTAACAGATATGTAGCAATTAATATGTCAAAATTCAGTCCTTTTATATTTATATTATTATCCTGAAGCGTTTTGATATCGCGCTTTAAAAAATATCCCGTTTTTTTGTAATTTTCACTTTCCAGAATCGGTTTTACTTTTTCAAGAACCCCCCCCAACCCCCCCTTATCAGGGGGGGAGTTACTTTCCTCCCTGACAAGATTATTCCCCCTCCTGACAAGAGGGACCGGGGTGGTTAGATTAAATAAACTTTGCTCTTTGTCTTCAAAAATAATCGGGATATAATAAACGAAACCTTTTTCAAATGAAAATAATAATCCTCTCAAATCATTTTTATTGCCAGCGATTATTGTCCGAAAAGCAAATTCTCTTTGTTTTTTAAATTTCACTAAAAACTTATCTATTTTTTCAACATCATCCAGAACAGCGCACCGAACATATTTCTTATCTGCTTGATATTTGCTATTTGATACTTGCTGCTCGTCCACTCTGCTTATCAAACTATAAAATTCCAATTCTCTAAATAAATCGTTTGATTTTTCTCTGTCATAATTCCCCCACACACATTCTTCTATGTCCAGTTTTATATCCATATCACGCTTGATAGTCGCAAGCTCCTTGCTCATCAACGCCCGATCTTTTTCCATAGTCAGCTTCTCTTTTATCCTTGGTTTTATCAAATCACCTGTTTTATTTTTTTCAATCGCTTCGTATAATTTTTCAATTGAACCAAAATCTCCAAGAAGTTTAGACGCACCTTTTTCCCCAATTCCTTTCACTCCAGGAATATTATCAGACGGATCGCCTCGTAATCCTTTAAAGTCAATGATTTGCTCCGGCTTTAATCCGTATCTTTCTTCAACGGCTTTTTCGTCATAAACAACAGTGTCTTTTATTCCTTTTCGTAAAGTATAAACCTTGGTGTTTTCATCAACAAGTTGCAAAGCATCCAAATCGCCCGTTACGATAATCGTTTCCAGCTTTTGACTTTCAGCTTTTGACTTTACGGACTTTACGGACTTTTGACTTGCCTGTAAAGCAAGCGTTCCGATTATATCATCCGCTTCAAATCCTTGCTTTTCATAAATCGGTATATTCAATGCTTTCACCACTTCCTTTATTTTCGGAATTTGATCGTAAAACTCCTGATCCGGTTTTACCCTGCCAGCTTTATAATCATCATAAATTTTATCGCGAAAAGTTCCGCCCGCGACATCAAAAGCGCAGATTATATAATCCGGCTGCAGATCTTTAACTGCTTTCAAAATCGCGGAAGTAAATCCGTAAACAGCGTTGACATTCTCGCCTTTTTTTGTCACTAGTGGCGGCAACGCGTGATATGCCCGATGCATCAACGCATTCGCGTCAATGAGAATCAGTTTTTTGGTTTGATTATTCTTTTTCATTTTGGTTTGCGATACAATTCTCTATAAGATCTCTATTCTCGCTATTTTTTTCTTCCAGTAATCTGATGCTATTCTTTAATTCCGCAATGTCAGCTTCTATTTCCCGAAGTAATCTATTGTCCTTCACATCAATTCTTCTCTCCAGTCTTTCTTCCAAGCTTCTTAATTTTCCGTCAAGATATGTTTTTGTGATCATATTATTATTTTAACATATAAACAAATTTGTCATTCCCGCAGAAGCGGGAATCCAGACGCAATATCTCCAATTATTATCTTCCTCGTCTTTTTATTCACAAACTCAAATTTTATATCCATTCTCTCTTTTGGCAAAATCTTTCTAATTTTCTCCGACCACTCAATAGCGATAATATTATTTTTGCCGGAAATTATTTCCTCCCAGCCAAGATCTAAAATTTCTTGATAACTAGAAACTCGATAACAGTCAAAATGGTAAAGATTGTATTTTTTATTACTTGCTACGGAAGATAAATAAGCGCTTGTTTGTCTTCCGTAATTTAGAGCTGTGTATTTTTTCATAATCAAAAAAGTCGGGCTGTTTACTATTTCTTTTATCCCTAATCCTTCCGCCAATCCCTGCGCAAAAGTTGTTTTCCCCCCGCCTAAATTTCCTTCAAGACAAATAACTAAATTTTTATTTGTATTCAATTCCAGCCACTCTCCAATCATTTTTTTAGCGATATCTTTTGTTTCTCCCGGATTTTTTGTTGTTATCTTTTTAGACATAATAAATTATATTCTTTTGTTTATTAACTCATCCATTAGCTTATACAACAATTTTATTCTTTCAATTTTTTCTTTAAACGGTCTTTCAGAGGCTGTTACATCAGCCAATACTGTTCCGAGGCATCTTTCAATCAAACTCGCTCTTATTAGAGAATCAAATCTTTTTAGTTTTAATTCTTTATTTATTAATTTCATTTCATCTATCCATTCAATGATTCCTTTTCTCCATTCTCTATAATCCCATTTCCAATCGGCGCCCATCAGCCAGTCAGCCCAGATTATAAATCCAAGCTCGTATCCTTCCGGATACATTTTAGTGTGAGTAAAATCAATTAGATAATATTTGCTATCAGATCTTCTGTAAATCTCGTGCGATTTAAAATGTCCGTGGCACCAAATCATTTTTCTGTTTTTAAATTCTTTTTTTATTATTTCCAGAGCCTTCCTGTATCTTGGAATAAATTCCGTCGGCTTTAATATTTTTATTTTATTTTCTAAATAATTTTCTTCCTCGCTGATAACAGCCAATTCAAGCCACCTGCTTATTCTGAAAATATAAAATTCATCGCTTCTTAATTCTTCCGCCAAAGTCAAAGCACGATGCGGTTTCTTGGGAAAATATTTCCGATACTCTAAATAAGCGTTCAAAAATTCTTTTCTTTCTTTTTGTAAAAGCGACTGTTTAAAAAACTTTCCATTCTCTGGCAATCTCTCTGTAATTAACCATCCCGCGCGGGAAGATGTTATTTTGTAATCGTATAATTCCAGAGCCATCAATATTTTACTTTTATTTTTTTCATTGAAATATTTTAACGACAGCGGTTCGTCAGTAAGACGCTTGTCGTTATATATTTTCAGAACAGCCGGTTTATTTTTATAACTCCCGGAAAAAATAACATTTCTGATATTTTCTTTTTTGTAATAACTCCCCGTATAAATTATTTCGTCCGCGACAAAACCGGTTTTCCCGCAAATTTTATCCGCTGAAATTTTATATTCTTTTTTATTCATTTTAGATTTATAATTTATCTTTAATCATTATAGCATTATTTACAAAATAAAAAAGGGAGGATGAAAATAAATTCATCCTCATTATTGTTCTTTTGTTTCTATGCTTGCTTTGAAAAATGCTCCAAACATATCTCTGAAGCAAAATTCCAGTGACACAAAACATATCTTTTTGGAATCAACAAAACTGATTTTCCGGAACCATAAGATCGTCGATCCCATTTCTGAATATCACTATGTTCAGAAACATACCGGTTAAGTGTTCCTTGGTCTACTCCTCTTATGTGGCTATTCTCGTTCGTTTGTAGCGACACAGGATATACTAATCCAATATGGAACCAGTTTACAATCACTGTTTTCTCAGCATATATTCTTGTCCTTGTCGTCAATCACAACCCCTCCTATGTTTTTAAATATTCTCTTCTGGTTTTACCAGTTTAATCCGCCACTTGGCAATGCCCGCCTTGCGACAAGTATTGATAAGCTCTTCAATATCAGCTTCTCTTAACTTTCTTGTTCTCTCCTGAATAGAAAAAACTGCATAACCCTCGGTAGAACTTCTCATCTATGATTGAGAATAATCTTCATCGTCCAAAAGTTGTCGCCCAATCTTATATAAGAGTGGCATTCGGTATCTAGACAAATCTGCTAAAAGTCCCCGCTGTTTAGATGTAAGACCCGTCATTGCTACAACTCGCTTGATCCTGTTTAGGATACTGGCGATAGGCGAAAAAATAATTGCGCCTGCTAAAACGATCACAGCAACAACAGCTAACGCTACAAACAACAACCATTCTGACCACTCTTCTATTTTTTCCTTCATCAGTTTACCTCCTATAATTACTCATCGCCAGAGTCAGCTAATTTTAGCTGTTCTCTTCAGAGCAATCAAGCTATCGTACCAGTTTGAAATTATTTGTCAATACTTTCGCCTTTATGTTAAACTATATTTATGAAAACATTCACTTTCAACAAACGGGCAAATTATGATTATGAAATTCTTGAAAAAATAGAGGGCGGTTTGGTATTGAAAGGATATGAAGTGAAATCAGTTAAAACGGGACATATTAGTTTGAAAGGAGCTTTCGTAACGATCAAAAACAACGAAGCGTTTTTGACAAACGCCAATATTTCCGCCTACCAGCCATTGAATATGCCGGACAGCTATGATCCGGAAAGATCAAGAAAAGTGCTTATTCGCAAAAGCCAAATAAAATCGCTGATTGGAAAAGTAAAACAAAAAGGCTTGACATTAGTGCCTGTTAGGGTGTATTCTAAGCGTGGGCTTGTAAAGCTTGAGTTTGGTGTTGGAAAAGGAAAAAGGAAGATTGATAAAAGAGAGAATATTAAGAAAAGAGAGGATAAAGTGAAAATGAGAAGAATGTTGAGAGATAAGTATTAAATATATTAATATCCAGTCCATTTTGTTATTTCGAAACAGAGCATAGCGGAGTGAGAAATCTATGAATTTTGTTAAACAGACAAAACAGTTATATTTACAGAACTCTTAGATCCCTCAGTCGTGCTTTCTTCGGGATGACAAAAATTAGTGCTTGATACTTAATACTGGATACTAGCTACTAACCTCGGGGATGATTGGATTCGATAGTGATCTTTTTTAAAAATTGCCAATTGAGCATGCCGGCTAATCTCATAAAAATTGCCTGCAAAATATAAGTGCAAAAAATTCACTTGTAAGCAAACTAGCAAGTCTACTTCCAAGTAGACAATTTAGTCTTGCGACAGCTGCTGTTTAATTTAAACCGGCAGTCATCGGCTTGCTGAATCTTGATAAGCAAAATCCGGTGTCATATTTCAAGATAGGACTTTATTTTGTTTAGAAATAAAAATCCGAAACCTTTCTAAACTCGGATTAGCAAGATTTTTGATTGTTTTATACTTGCTAATTTTAAACCCTTTAAACAGTCTATATTGGTAGAAAGTTTTTAAGCGGATTATCTACACGCGGGTTCAATTCCCGCCATCTCCACTTTTTTGTCATTCTGAACTTGTTTCAGAATGCTTGTTAAATAATCTGACAATAAACATATCACAAAAAATAAGCAGCATAAATTGATTTACGCTGCTTATTAATTATTTAAGGCTTTGTCGCACAAATATCTAAACTTGGCTTATTTAAGCCATTCTTGCAATTTTACATTTTTTGAAAAATTGCTTAAACAAGCCAAAACTTGGTACTCGTGCAACAAAACCATTATTTAATATAAAACTATGGAGGGAAAAATTTATTTGTCGGTAATTATTCCAGCTTACAATGAAGAACGCAGAATTAAAAACACTTTGCTGGAAATTGACGAATTTTTAACAACTCAGAATTATAATTATGAAATAATTGTTGTTAATGACGGTTCCCGCGATGGAACAGTGGAGTTAGTAAAAAATTTACAGAAAAGCGTTAAAAAATTAAAAATAATTTCCAACCAAAAAAATTACGGCAAGGGTCATGCGATAAGACAAGGATTATTGAAAGCGTCTGGAGAATTCAGATTATTTACAGACGCCGACAATGCGACAAGCATAGAACAGATCCAGAATTTTCTTCCGTTTTTCCAAAAAGGATTTGAGATAGTGATCGGCAGCCGCAATCTGCAAAACAGCCGGATTAAAAAACATCAGCCGCTTTACAGAGAAATACTGGGGAATCTGGGAAATTTTCTAATTCAAATTTTAGTTATCTCAGGAATTAAAGACACTCAGTGCGGATTTAAATGTTTTTCGGCGAAACTTGTAAAAGATATTTTTCCGAAATTAAAAATAAATCGCTGGGGTTTTGATATTGAAATTTTAATTTTGGCGAAAAAAAAAGGTTATAAGATAAAAGCTGTCCCCGTAATTTGGACAAATGATATTAATAGCAAAGTTGCGTTAAGCGCGTATTTAGGAACTTTAAAAGAGCTGCTTCAAATTAAATGGAATATAATTAAAGGAAAATATAAATAAACCTTTTTATTGCGTATGTTGAATTCACTCCGTAAGTTTTTTGTGAAAAACGAATGTTTTGGTTAGCGTGATTATTTAGCTACCGTTTTTACTTTTAGGAATTGACAAGATTATTTACCGACCGCAAAAATTATGGATAGGATTATTTGCTTTGGCAATATGTTTTCAATTTTTTGGTGGTAATCCGGAAATTTCTTGGTTCATTCTTTGCCTATCCGCTTTCTACGCTCTTTTCCGTTTAAGTCAATTAAAACCATATCATCAGAAATATAAGATTATTCTATCAAGAGTAAAATTTCTATTGATTGCCACAACATTAGGATCTATGATTGCTCTTGTCCAGCTAGCGCCAACTATGGAATTTTTAAAACAAAACGAGGCGTTAGCAATAGACAGAAGCGGCGTGGCAGGAACCAACTTTTTCAAGTGGCAGAAGAAGCTCGGAATGGCTGGTATAATATAAAAGATGTTAAACATTCATTAGAAAATATTGTTTTATTAGTTTATCCAGATTTTTTTGGCAATCCAGTTTTAAAACAATATTGGGGAACTGCTAATTATAGTGAAAGTGCCGCTTATCTTGGAATTGTTCCTTTAATTTTCGCTTTCTTTGCTCTATTTGGCGCGCTTTTTAAAAAAATAAATTCCAGAAAAGAAATTTATTTTTAGGGAACAATAGCTTTTGTTTGCTACGGCGCTTTTATTCCGCTGCCAGTTTTTCGCTTAGTTAATTACTTGCCCGTTTTCAATATTACCGCTATTGGTCGTCTGCGTTTTATTTTTGTTTTCAGTATGGCTATTTTGGCTGGTTATGGAATAAATTACTTTTTGAAAAATGAAACTCGTCAGCAACTAAGAAAAAAATTGTCGCTTTTAACACTTTTTATTTGGGAATTGTATCGCTAATTTTTTTGGCGGTTTGGGTTTGGCGAAAATCGGCTTCGTAATTTGTCACTCCGGAAATTTGGCTGACAAAAAAAGAATTGCTTCTCGCGCTTTTTGTTTTTATTAATTTTATTTTTTGGTTATTTTTTATATTCGTCTTTTCATTCCGCAAAGAAAAAATCATTTGGAAAATTTTTCTTGATTTTGCTAATAGCCGAAGAATTATTTTTTTACAGCTATTCTTATCATCCCGCTATTCCTCATAATTTTGTTTATTCTAAAACACCCGCAATTGAATTTTTGCAAAAAAATCTTGACCGTCATCGTATCACCAGTTATAAAGAAAGTTTGGAAAATTTTAGTTCTTCTTTGTTACCCAACGGAAGCGTCATTTGGAACATTCAAGACATCCGAGATTATGAAATTATCAAAGTGAGCAGATACGAAACTTTTGAACGACATTTTGGAGGAACTGATGATAGATTTATCTATATATTTTTTGATCAAAAAATATTCAACCTCTTAGGAATAAAATATTTTATACAAGGTAAAAATGATTTAGAAAATGAAAAATTAGCTTCGGAAAAAAATCTTTCTTTAGTTTACACCGATCAAATAATTAATATCTACGAAAATAAAGAAGTACTACCAAGAGCGTTTACAATTTTTAATATCCATCCAGTTGATACTCATCAACAAGCGATTGACACTCTTTTAAGTAGAGATTTTCAACTAAGAAAAACAGCTACGGTAGAAATAAAAGAAGCAAACGCTGATTTATCAGCAATGTTTAATAATAAAAATAATTACGACCTTTCTTTGCAAACCGCTAATATCGTCAGTTATTCTCCAAACAAAGTAAAGATTGAAGTTGATCTTGAACAAGATGGCTATTTGGTTTTGACAGACGCTTATTATCCGGGATGGCAGGCTTTTGTAGATAATGAATGGGTTGAGATTTATCCGACAAATATCGCTTTTCGGGGAATTTTTGTTCCTCAGGGAAAACATCACATTGTTTTTAATTATTATCCGAAATCTTTTTTTACTCCGCCAATTTAAGCCTAATCGCTTTGGCAATTGTTTTGTTTTTGATATGTTTTAAGAAAAATAAAAAATACAATGCAAATAAAAAAATACTTTGACTTAACCGCAATAATTTTTTTATTAGAAACGCTAATAATTATTTTAATGACAATTGATATTCTCCCTTTGGAAATGAGATATTTTTTGTTTTTCTTTTTAATTCTTAGCTTTTTAATTCTTAGCTTTACCGAGGCATTAATTCTTTTCATTATTTCCATACCGTTTTTTACCGCTTTGCCAATCAACGGCATTTCTGATTCATTCAGTTCTTGGCGAATTTTAATTATTATTTTAGTTTTGCGTTTGCTATTTAAGCAAAGAGAATCAATTATTATTTTAGCAAAACAAATTTTAAAAGAGAGAAAAATTGCCTTGAAAAAACTTTCTTCTTATAAATTGCTGTTCTTTTTTCTCGCTTTTATTTTTATTAATTTAATGTCTTTGCTAATCGCTAAAAATATTGGTGTGGGAATTAAAGAAATTATTTTTCTATTAAATATCGCTCTCCTCTTTCCCGTAATTATTGCTACAATTAAAAATGAAAAGCAATTATTAAAAATTATTAAAGCGATTTTTTTTGCGGGTGTTGTTACGATTTTAATTGGTTTCGCGCAATTGCTCGCCACCTTTCTTGTTCCCTTGCATATCTTTTGGCATTTTTGGGATCAAAGAGTGATTAATATTTTTTATGGTCAAAATTTAGGCGCGTTACTTTCTTACAGCAATACTTGGTTTTCTTATTATGACAACTTGCCAGCAACTTTGCGAATGTTTTCAGTAATGCCAGACTCACATTCTTTCGCGCTTTTTGTTTTGACTATTATACCGTTTATTTTATTTTTGATAATTTTTTATTCAACTCCGAAATTATCTCCGAGATCTCCCCTGCCTAAAATGTTGATCTCATTCTTAATTCTTTCTTTTTCAGCGATTATTTTTTCAGGGTCGCGAGGTATTTGGTTAAGTTCTCTTTTTGGTTTAATCGCCGGAATTTATTTATTAAATCCTTATAAATTTCAATCGTTAAAACCTTATTTTCGGAAAATAAAATTAGACGATTTTACACAACGCAATAGTAAGCTAATTCTCTTTTCTGTGTTTATTCTTTTTCTTGTTGTTCCTCTTTCAAGTTTTATTCTTAAACAAAATCAGCTCACTCAACTTTCTCGGGGCAAAACCGAAATAAATCAACAAGATGATTCAGCATTTTTTGAAAGAGCTTCTTCTATTTACAATTTTTCAGAAACTTCCAATAAGAAACGAATGGAAATTTGGACAACGACTATTAGTTCAATTTTCGCACATCCTTTTTTGGGAGTGGGAGTGGGAAATTTTCCATTAGTTTTAGAACAGGATTACGCCGCTTCAAAAATGGGATCGTCAGCGCATAATCTTTATCTGGAAATTATCGCGGAAATTGGCTTATTTGGATTAATCATATTTTTATTTATTTTAAAAGAAATTCTGCAAAAATCTTATTGGCTTTTTAGAAATTTAAAAAAGCGACCAGCAAAAGTTTTTGCGGGAAGTTTTTTTGTTTATGCCGTTTGGATATTTGGTTATGGATTATTTGATGTAGTGCTTTTCAATGACAAAGTCTTGCTACTATCAGTTCTTTCTATTGGGGTTCTTTATTCTTTAGAAAAATTGGAAGAAACAGAAAACAAATAATTTTCTGATTTGCCATTGACTAACCATAAAAACCATATTATACTATTTGTAGTTTGGTTTTGAAAAATTAACCCCTAACAACAAACATATCGCAAAAGCAAAACATTTTAGAATTAATGGACAAATTGAATCGCCTGAAGTAGCAATTATAAATGAAGAAGATGGACAGCTTAAAACTATGAAGCTTGAGAACGCCTTAGGTTTGGCGCGCGAGAAAGAACTTGATTTGGTTGAAGTTTCGCCAAATGTTACTCCTTCTGTTTGTAAAATTATGGATTATGGAAAACATTTATACAAACTTACCAAACAGAAAAGACAGCACAGCGCAAAACAAAAAAAGGTAGAAGTAAAAGGAATTCGTTTAAGCGTTCGAACAGAAAAACACGATCTTGAATTTAAAGCAAAAAACATAGTAAAATTTATGAAAAAAGGAAACCGAGTTAAGATAGATATGATCTTGAAAGGAAGAGAGAAAGCTAATAAAGATTTTGCCAGCGAAAAATTCAATAATTTTCTGCAAATGATTTTTGACTTGTCGAAAGAAGATCCGGCGACAGAAGAACGGGAAATAATAAAAGAAAAGAGTCAGAAAAAAAAGTCACAGGGGTTAAGTATTGTCGTAGAATACAAGAAGAACTGATTACTAAAATATAATTTATAAACATAATGAAAATTAAGACAAAAAAAGCAATCTCAAAAAGATTTAAAATTACTAAAAAAGGAAAGATGATAGCCAGATCAGCCAATCAGGATCATTTTAATTCGCGTGAATCAGGAAATAAGACCAGACAGAAAAGACAGAATAAAAAAATAATGACAGGAGTTAAAAAAGCGATTAAAAGACAGTTAGTAAAATAGTATCGTACGAGCTTGTTATTCTGAATTTGTTTCAGAATCTATTCTCTGTTATCATTAACAAAACTTACAAATCATTAAATATTTGAATAAATCGAAAATGCAACAAATATATTAAATAAAATTATAATTGTATTTGCACTGTGAATGAAAGTACTGTGTAAATAGTATAGGATAAAATGTAAAATAGCGAAGATTCTGAAACAAATTCAGAATAACAATATAATGTGTAATAATATATAATATGACCAGAATTAAAAGGGGCGTAATGGCCAATAAGAAAAGAAAGAAAGTTATTAAAAAAGCGAAAGGATTTCTAGGCGCAAGAAGCAAGAAATATAAAGCTTCTAAAGAAGCGTTGATGAAAGCCGGCACTCAAGCATATCGCGACCGTAGAACCAAAAAAAGAGTGATGCGCCGATTATGGCAGACACACTTGAATGCGGGAGTCAGAGAATATGGTTTGAGTTACAGTAAATTTATTCACGCGCTTAAACTCGCTAAAGTTGAAATTGACCGAAAAGTTTTGTCTGACTTGGCAATGAACAATCCAAAAGTTTTCGCCAAGATCGTTAAGAAAGTAAAAGCAGCAGTTAAATAAAATTAGAATCTGGATTTAGAGTTCAGGTTTTAACCTGTAAGAGAACCAAAAAGACACCTTGGGCATAAAGGTGTTTTTTGGTTAAAAAAAGAAAGAGGATTATGACTTCTTTTTAAATTCCTTTAATTTGCTCTTGATTTTTTCTAAATCATTTTCCCATTTATTTATCATCTTAACTCTTAACTCCAACCATTTTTCTGATCCGACAGAAACGATATTGTCTTTAGCCCATCCATCACCAGACAATTCTTCATAATCTACTCCAGATGCTTCCCACTTTCTTTGTTGCCGTTTTAAGCGCCAGATAAAATCATTACAGTCTTCCAAATACTCTTCTAATAGTTTCAATTCTTTCTTTTCTACCTCTTCATCGTTGCATAGTTTCTCTATAATATCGTTTATTTCGCTTAGCCTTTCATTCCTATCTATTTGTATCCCTCCAATACTTTTCTCTATTCTACCTAAAAGCAAAAACTTGTCGAATAAAGATTCTACCACTGATAACACCCAAACACCCACTTTACCAATTTTTCCGTTTCTAAAAATCTGTTATCGGCATTAAGAACAACACTGATTATTCTATGATTATTTTCAGGATCTCCAACGATCAACGTTAAGCATTGTCCCGCATCATCCGTCAAACCGGTTTTTCCACCAGTTATATTTTTCAATTTTCCGAGAAGCAAATTCGTATTTTTCAAACGATGTTTTATTTTTTCATCAGTGGAATCAACCGTGGTTTTTTGAATTCTTAAAATTTCCCAAATTAGCGGTTTTTCCAAAGCATAATTAACAAGTTGCGCCATTTCATAAGCAGTTGAAATATTATCTCCTTTTGCGCCATCAAGCCCCGAAGGATTTAAAAACTTTGTATTCTCAAGTCCGATCAAGTCAGCTTTTTCATTCATTAATTCAACAAAATCATTCATATTTCCACCAGTATGCTCCGCCAAAGCGGTAGCGGCAATATTATTTGAACTTACAAGCATTACCTTAAGCAAGTTCTCAACACTTATTTTTTCTCCAACAGCCAAACCGTTTTTACTTCCTCCCACACCAAAAGCGTTCCGGCTTATTGTCGCAACTTCGCTCAAATCAGTATTATCCAAAACGACCAGCGCGGTCATTATTTTCGTCAAACTTGCTATTGGAAGATTTTCGTCTGAATTTTTAGAATATAAAATAGCATTAGTTCCAACATCCAAAACGACAGCTGATTTCGCGCTGACATTAAAATCCACAGCGCCTTTAACTTTATTGGGAAGTGTCCATAGTACATTTTTCTTCACTTTAGTATTATTGTAATAAGACCAATTTTCCTCCTGCAAATTAAACCGGGTGTTTACCGCATCCTCTTTTATAAATCGGTTTAAAAACCCAACATTATTTTGATTCTCAGACACAACATTTAGTTGACTTAACAAAGCTATCATAATAATAGCTATTTTTTCAATCATATTTTATTTTATAAAGTTATTTTATTTCTTGCTTTCGCTTTCTTTTTTATTCAATAATTCTTTTTTATTCAATTCGTCATATTTTGGCAATTCTTCAACGCTTTCAACACCAAGCTTTTTTAGAAAATCAAAAGATATTCTATATAAAAATACTCTTGCGTCTTCCGAATTATTTATTCTTTCAATAAGCCCTCTGATCATAAGATGCCGCAAAGTAAAACTGCAATTCACGCCTCTTATTTCCTCAATTTCCGATCTGGCAAGAGGACCCCGATAAGCGATAATAGAAACAACCTCGGAAGCCGCCCTGCTCAGACCGCCTTCTATATCAGCTTTTAAAAACTTATCAACAAATTCGCTATTTTCGCCGGCGGTAACCATTTGCGCTTTATTTCCTTTTATTAAAATTCTCAATCCTCTTTTTTCATCTCTATATTTTTTAGCAAGAACGCCTGCAGACAATTTTAACTCACCTTCATTTATTGAAGTTAACTTTGCTATTTTTTTAAAGCTCATCGGTTCTCCCGAAATAAACAACAAGCTTTCTATAATTGATTCTGTGTTCATTTTAAATGTTTTAATTTAAGGTTTAATTATTTTTTATTTATTTTTATAAATTACTTTTCCCCAATAACTCCTCAATCGTACTCTTAAATTCCCCTTTAAACAATTTGCCTGTTATTAAATATTCCGCAAATTCTGCGTAGCTTCCAGGACTGAGAAAGTGAAAAAAGTATTTTTGCTTGATTCCTTCTTTTTTTAATTCTCTGTTTAAATCTTTAAAGTGTTCTTTTGCCCATTTATATTTTGCTTTATTCTCATCTGAATCATCACCATCTGACTTTATTTCCACAACCACGATATTATTTCCAATTTTCAAGAAAAAATCAGGATTGAAATTGTTCTGTGTCGGATGTTCTCCTTTTCGCCAAGAATATTCAATGCTGTAAAATCCTACATCCCTTGATTTTATCCACGCGTTAATTTTCTGATAAACCTTGTCGCTAATAAGTAAATCTACGAATTTTTCTTCTGGTGTTTTGTTTGTCAGTACTTTATCAACCGGAGTCTTAAAAATATGATGCTTTACTTCAACTAAAACATATTGTTCACCACGAGAAAGTTTTTGATTTTCTTGAATAAGATCTTTCAATATTTCTGTCTGCTCTGGATTGCATTCTTGTTCAAAATTATCAAAATAAAATACGGTTGCGCCACGCTTGATATTTCCAACAGCAATACTTTCTTTCTCAAGAGATTTTGTGTTTATTTTTACGAGCTTGCTAACCTTGCTTTTAAATACAATTGTTTTACCTCTTTTCCTTAACAAAGTACCAAACGCCTGTAAAATTCTTTGCTTGTTATCCTCTCTTATCCTCCCGCTTTTTATGCCTCTTCTTTTCAGCGAATTTTCTATAATACTTCTGATTTCTTCTCTTGGCGGAATTTGATTTTTGTATTCACCGCCCGGCAATTTCAAAATTTTTGCTTCCCAGTCGCGTATTGAAAATTCATTCATTATCTTGTCAGCAACTTCGTCAATAGAATAAGTGTTATATTCAATTATAGTATCTTTAACAAATCCTGCTCCTGATAAATTTTCATATTCTGTCGTCTCCTGCTTTTGTTCAATCTGAGAAACCAAATCTATATATCCTTTGGAATAATCAAAAACCTTTGTATTCTTTTTCGCTTCAACTATTTTTTCTTGCTTGTCATAATTTATAGTGTAAAGATCAAAATGATATTTGGCTTGTTCCTCTATTTTTAAAACCTCGCTTGTTAAACGCATTTCAATTTCCAAAATCTCATCAACAAGCCCGCGAATATTGCGGCTCCAAGCGTCATGATTAAAAACGCGCACTTTTGGCTGCGGTGATTTATATTCTTCAGGAATACGCAAACCGCGCCCCAAAACTTGAGCGATTAAAAGTTTAGAATTGAAAGCCCTGTCTTCCCACGGCACAATTTGAAAAATATTTTTTACATCCCATCCTTCTGTAAGCATAGAAACAGAAACAATCCATTCAACTGAATTGTCTTTATCATCAACATTTTTCAATTCAATAACACTCCTTTTATGATCTTTGTGAGATGTAACAATTAAAACTTTTTTCTCTACCGCCTTGCGAGATATTTTTTCTTTCTTTTCTAAAAAATCCATTAAATCCTCTCGGAGTATTTTTGCTTTTGCAATATCTTTAGTTATTAAAATTGTGAGCGGTTTTATTAAGCGGTATTTTTTACAAATTCATCATGATTGTCATAAATTTTTTGGAATTTCTCATTATTGCCTATGCTTTCGTCTTTTGCCACATAATCAACGGATTTTATTACTTTATCATCAACCGCTGACGGATTGAATAACGGTAAATGACATCATTAAAATATTCGTCATTCGCATAAGCCGTGCCGGTAAATCCTAAAATGTATTTGAAATTAAAATCAGGACTTAATAAAAATCCTCTCCATTTTCTAATGTCTTTATCGCCAGCAGAATTATAGGCGTGGTGAACTTCATCGTTAAGCACTAAAACCTTTTCGCCATTTCCTTTCAAGCTATCGTCAATTGATGATCCCGTTTTCTCATAAACAGCGTGGATATTTTCAACACAAATATCGCCGTTTTTTATTGTTCTGTTTGCGTCAATTATTCTCGGATTTTTAAAAACCGCTGTATTTGGCAAAGTCGTTTTTATTCTGTCATCGCCCGATAAATTTTCAAATTTCTCTTTTAATCCTGATTCAATTGTTAAAGACGGACAAAGCACTAAAACTTTATCAACCAATCTAATCCCTAAAGCGATTTGCGCGATGCCATAAATCACACAACTTTTTCCTGTTGCTGTCGCTAAATCAATGACCGCTGATAGCTTATGTGGCAATGGCAAACTCTTTTGATAATCCTGAATATTTTTATATCTTTTTTGCAATTCAGAATTTTTTCTAAAATTTTCTTTTACTAAATCTTCAATGGATTTATATTCGCCGGAAGCAAGATAAATAATCGCGCTAGTGATCGCTTCTTTTTGATATTCTCTATCACCGCACAAAACATCAAGAAAATCAATCCACTGTTTTAAATTGAGTTTTTTGGGATCAAAAGTTTTTTTAACCTCTAGTATTAAATCCTGTGTTTTATAAATTTTTATATCTGGCATAGTTATTTATCTTTAAGTAATTTTTTATTTTGTGGCTGTTTTAAAAAATTAGTCCGTGTCGAAACCATCTTGCCTGTCCTTTTTTCAATATCTTTTCTGGTAGATCCTGCCACCTCTCCACCTTCTTTAGCGTCTCGCTTAAGTGGAATAAATCCTTTTGAATTTCTGTCTTTGGTTATTTTAGTAGTTGTTGCTTCACCAAGCATTGTCAAAATCAACTCTAAATCTTCCATATGATTCCGCAAATTTCCCCTTTTTATTCCTTTAAACTTTTTATATTGCGATGGCGTCATCCCAAATGTTGCTTTGGAAATTTCGGCTGTCAAAATCGCATATTCCCGATTTGTTTCCGCTCCTCGTTTATTCCATTCATTAGTCAATGTTTCTCTAACTTCTATTCCACGCATCCGTTTTTCAATCCAAATTTCGGAATATCCTTTTGCCTTATAAAGCGCTCTTGTCCTTTTGATCGCTAATTCCGGATCTTCTATTTCTTGCACTCGTTCATAACCAACCCTTGCTAGCCAACGCTTAAACGGCTCAGCTTTAGACGATGGAATTGATTGTATAATACGAAACATTCCTTCAGTGTTAGCACTTGTTATTTTCCTTTTTTTGCCATCTTTAGCTATCATTTCAAGTGGGGTACAAATTGTACCCCAGTAGGAATTTATTTCTGAATCACGCTGTCTTATTCTTTTTATGTATTGTCTTATGTCTGTACTATCAGTCAACACTTCCACTACATCCGCAACCGAAAACCACCATTCATTTTTATAAATAGTTTTCCTAATTTGCTTACCTTTAAAAATCGCTATTTTAGTTGTCATATTTTTAAATTAAAAACCTCTCTAAATTCATTCCCGTAAATATCAACATAAATCGCCATAATTTGCTTACCGCAGAATTTTTTGGGAAGTTCTATTTTATATTTATTATCCGCAATATCTTCCGTAAAATAATAATCATCCATTACAAATATTTCACCGTTATAATTAAAATCAACTAGCACCATCGCTAAACTTTCAAAATTCTTTAATTTCTCGCCCATTTCATCTTGAGCATAAACGGATTCAAACTTTTTAATTCGCAAAACAATTTTATCTTTCAATTTTTTGATTTCTGATTTTACTTCCGGCTGGCGGATAAAGTGAAAACCGATTGCCTCGTCAAGATCATTAATATTTCTTTTGCTCTGTGGCTGGCGAAGTTTCTTAAACTGCACTCTGTGCAATTCTTTAATAATTTGATACGGCACTTTCAAAAAATAATAACGAACATTATCTATTTGGTAATAATCACTGATAAAATCAACATTGTTTGCGGGAGCGATAATGTAAAATCTGCCGTCAACTTTTTTCCCGATACTCTTATGCAGTTCTCGTAAATAATTTTCATCAACGCTTATATTCTTAAAATCCCAATACGGAAAAATTTTGGCATAAAATTCCCGCTTTTTTCCGTCAATTTCCACTCCGCCGATTTTCTTTTTGTTGATTTCCTCAATTTCAAATAATCGCTTTACAAAATCAATATATTCATCTTTCTTTAAAATAAAAATTTTACCGAGATCATAAAGCCCTGAAGCGACAACGCCAAAAGATTTTGCCGGTTTGCTATATTTCTTTTTT
>CAZBCK010000008.1:0-3364 GCA_964490635.1 uncultured Candidatus Saccharibacteria bacterium
TTCTAATAAACTTGAAATACCCATAATTGGTTTAATAGAAAATATGTCTGGGGATATATTTGGAAAGGGAAAAGTTGAAGCATTTTCAGATGAAGAAGGAACTACTTTTCTTGGAAGTTTAGAGTTGGATAAGGAAATAACTAAAGTAAATGACGAAGGGATCCCATTTACAAAAACCAATAGCAAAAATACAAGTTCCTTTAAAAAAATCACAGATAAAATTATAAATTATTGTGTGGTATAAAAAATGACAAAAAAACAAGCAATAAATACAGGTGAATATAAATTTAACAGGTTAAAAAATTTTCCAATATCTTCTTTGGGGATATGTTTGGGTTTGATCGGGTTTACGCTCGCTTGGCAAAAAGCAGAGCATATTCTAAAACTTCCTTTTATTTTCAGTAATTATTTGCTTTGTTTTTCGGTTGCGGTCATAGTGATTATTTTATCGACATATATTTTAAAACTAATTAAATATCCGAACGAAGTAAAAAAAGAATTTAATCATCCGATTAAGCTCAATTTTTATCCAATTATCGCCAAGTTATTTCTTATCTCCAGCATAATCTATCTTGCTGCTGATAATGACATTTCAAGATATCTTTGGTGGATAGGCGCTGTAATTCAATTTGTTTTTACGCTAATAATTCTATCTGCCTGGGTTAAGCATGATAAATTCGAAATACATCATATCAACCCTTCTTGGTTTATTCCTGTTGTGGGATGTTTGATAATACCTATCGCGGGAGTTAAACATTTTTCACCAGAACTTTCCTGGTTCTTTTTCAGTGTTGGATTTTTTTGGTGGATGATCTTAATGGTAATAGTTCTGAATAGAATGATTTTTCATCATCCTATCCCGGATAAGTTTATTCCTACATTGTTTATATTGTTTGCTCCGCCAATAATAGGATTTATAGCTTTGACAAAATTATTAGGCGGATTAAATCCTTTCGGGAATATGCTTTATTATTTCGGGGTATTTATGTTTATTCTTATTGCTTTGCAATTCAAAACATTTTCAAAGCTTAGATTTTATTTGTCTTGGTGGGCATATTCATTTCCGTTAGATGCCTTAGCGATAGGAACACTTCTGATGTATTATGAGACAGACTTACAATTTTTTAAAGTGGCTTCCTGGATTATTTTTGTTATTTTAAATGGCGTTATTTTATTATTGCTTGCAAAAACTGTTAAAGCTATAAAGAACAAACAAATATGCATAGACGAAAAAGACTAGAAAAAATTAATTCAAATTTAATATTTAAACAGTGTCATTTTAAAAAGTAAATAATAAAAATGATAAATATTAGCGGAAATAAGTGTGTGGGGTGCGGAATTTGCGCAATTGGATGTCCAGTAAATGCAATCTCAATCAATAGTAGTGGATTTGCCGCAATTGATATGGATAAATGCGTAAATTGCGGAGTGTGCGTAAAAAATTGTCCTCAAAACGCGATAAAAGAAATTAAAGAAACAATATTATTTGCTATTGGGACAGACAATGAAAAAACGATAAAATCAAATGATCATGTCGGTATATCAAGGTTCTATCAAATATGGAAATATTCAGACGGGAAATTGATTTTCAAAGAAAGAAGGGAAAATATTGAATATGAGGAGGATAAATCAGAAATTCATGGAGATCCCAAAAAAGCGGAAAAAGTTACGGCTGTTCTTAAAAAGGTTGATGTGATCGTGGGAAAAATATTCGGACCAAATATTGTTCGGTTAAAAAATAAATTTGTTCCGGTTGTTATCAGAAAACCAAATATTGAGGAAGCTGTTAAAATAATTGAAGAAAATATTAATGAGATAATTGAAGAAAAAAACAAAGAAGAAAAAACTGGATTAGTTCTAAAATAAAAAACTTGTTTTTTAAATCGTGAAATGTTATTTCTGCCAGTTATTTCTTATAAAAGCAAGAGTTATAGAAAATAAAATTACTAATAAACTAAAAGTAAATAATATGCCATTTATAAATGAAAGTAAGTGTGTTGGTTGCGGAGCTTGTGTTAATGTTTGTCCTGTTGGAGCTATTTCTATGAAAGATAAAAAAGCAGTTATTGATCAAGAAAAATGTATACATTGCGGAAAGTGTTTGACTGTTTGTCCGCAAGAAGCAATTCGTTCAAATTCTGAAGATCCAAACTTAAAAAAGCATTTGTTTAGTCGCAGTAGTGATAATGGTTTCGGCAATGGTCGTGGTCGTGGTCGTGGTCGTGGTAATGGTTATGGAAGGGGACGATAAAAAACAGGAGTATAATTTTAAATTTATGACGGAAAAAATAAACGATGGGCAAAATGTTAAAAAATTACTTAAAGAATATCGGGACTATGCTAAAAAAAATGGTTTTTGCTTAAATCCGAATAAAAAAATAACGGAAGGATTGATAAAGGCGTTAATAGCGCAAGAAGAAAGACATGGCGCAAGATATTGTCCGTGTCGTTTAGTTACAGGAAACAAAGAAAAAGATAAAAAGATTATTTGTCCATGTATTTATCATAAAAAAGAAATTGAGCAAGATGGACATTGCCATTGTTTTCTGTTTGTAAAAAAATAGATAATTACTTGGAAAATAGAAAAAGAAATATGGCACATAAAATCTCGTTTTTTTGATAAAACCCTAATTAAAGTTCTATAGCCCTGTGGGGCTATGAAACCAACAAAGAAGACAACAGATAATCTAATATAATCTGTTTCTTTTTTTATTTCCAAAACTATGCTAAAATAACTCATAGAAAAAGAGATTTAATAAATTAAAATAAAAATATGGAACAAAATATGCAATCAAGTAAAAATGATGATCAAGCCAAGAATGATGTTCTTTTTGGAAAACCTAAAAAGAAAAATAGCAGTAAAACTATTTTGTTAGTTATAGCCGTTGTGGTTATTTTAGGTATTATTGCTTCGTATTTTTTATTTTTTTCTGACAAGGAAAATGACAATGCTCCGGTTTCGGAAAATAAAAAAGTTGAAGAAGTTAAAATTGACAAAGAGTTAGATAGTGATCAAGATGGATTGCCTGATTATATTGAGAAGGTTTTGGAAACCGATCTGAATAATTCTGATACGGATGGAGATGGTTATAGCGATTTTGAAGAAATAGAAAATGGTTACGATCCGCTTGGTGATGGAAAATATATAGAGGAAGAATGGGAAGCGGTGAAGGAGGAGATAAGGAGTGAGAATGAAGAGTTATACAGCGAGATGTTTAAAGATTCTGGTAAGTCCGCTAGCTGTGATGCTTTTCCGGATAAACTTGATTTATGTGAATCATTTTCGTGCGAATTTAAACATCCACTTACTGACGAGATAATGAAGAGGGAGATCATCGGATTAGTAGATGGTAAATGTCAATAT
>CAZBCK010000008.1:3464-12390 GCA_964490635.1 uncultured Candidatus Saccharibacteria bacterium
AGTGTGTGCTTGAATAAAAAATAATTGTTATGGATTAAGTTATTCTAATGAAAGAAATTCCAAAAGCGTACAATCCGAAGAAAGTGGAGGATAAAATTTATAAGGCTTGGGAAAAGTCGGGGTTTTTTAATCCAGATAATTTGCCGGGGGAAAATATAAAAAAAGATGAAAATGGCGAGGAACTGACTTATACGATTGTTTTGCCTCCGCCGAATATTACGAGCAAACTGCATCTTGGGCACGCGGCGATGCTGGCGATTGAAGACTTGCTAATTCGCTATCATCGGATGAAGGGATATCGGACGCTTTGGATTCCAGGGACGGATCACGCAGCGATTGCGACACAGAATGTGGTAGAGAAGAAATTACTAAAAGAAGAAGGATTGACGCGACACGATTTGGGGCGGGAAGAGTTTTTGAAAAAAGTTTGGGAATATCTGGAGAAAACACAGGCGGTGATTTTAAATCAAACAAAAAGAATGGGAGCTTCTTTAAATTGGTCGCGTGAGGCATTTACCTTAGATAAACAACGGGAAAAAGCGGTGCGGAAGATGTTCGTTGAGATGTATAAAGCGGGAGTGATTTATCGCGGGGAACGAATTGTCAATTGGTGTCCGCGGTGCCATTCCACTTTGGCGGATGATGAAGTTGAATATAAAAAGCAAAAAGCAATGCTGTACACTTTTAGGTATAGTAAAGATTTTCCATTCACTATTGCCACGACTCGTCCGGAAACAAAACTGGGCGATACGGCAGTGGCGGTCAATCCAAAAGATGAACGCTACAAAAAATATATCGGCAAAATTTACGAGGTTGATTTTTGCGGTGTGAAACTGAAATTAAAGATCATTGCTGACCGTCATGTGGAAATGGATTTCGGCACCGGCGCATTGGGCGTAACGCCGGCGCATTCAATGGCGGATTGGCAGATGGCGGAAAAAAATAATCTGGAAATTATAAAAGTGATTGGCGAAGATGGAAAAATTAGAGATGGCTTCGGTGAATATTCCAATAGATCAGTTCAGGAAGTGCGAGAGATGATTGTTAAAAAGTTGAAGAAAAATGGTTTATTGGAGAAAAAAGAGGAGATAGAAAATAATTTGTCTTTATGCTATCGCTGTGGCACGGCGATTGAGCCTCTGCCTTCAGAACAGTGGTTTATTAAAGTTAATGAACCACTGGAACGACTTGGCGGTAAATCGCTCAAAGAAAAAGCGATTGAAACGGCAGAAAACAAATCCATCAAATTTATTCCGGAACGATTTGAAAAAAGATATTTGGACTGGATGGAGAATTTGCACGACTGGTGTATTTCTCGGCAAATTTGGTTCGGACATCGGATTCCGGTGTGGCGCGAAACTTATGTGGGAACTGAATATGAAGCAATACATTTTAATAAGAATGTGCTTTTGAAGAAACTTGGTTTAAAAAATGAGGCAGAATTTAATAATTTTTCAGATAATATACTTCTTGACGAAGGTTGTGATATCAGTTGGGCAGGAGAGAATCCTCTTCAATTAGATCAAAAGTATATACGAATTCTTAAAGATAAAGGGTTAATAAATGACACATGGATTGAGGAAAATAAAATTAAGAGACAAACTACGGAAAGTGAAGTGTATTGTGACATGGAACCTCCAAAAGGCATAGGTTGGATTCAGGACGAAGATTCTCTGGATACTTGGTTCTCTTCCGGGATGTGGACTTTTTCCACATTGGGGTGGCCGGATAATTTTAAGGATGGCAAAAAAACAGGGGATTTGGCAAAGTTTTATCCAACGCAGGTTTTGGAAACGGGGTATGAAATTTTGACGCTTTGGGTTTCTCGGATGATTATGATGTCGTTGTTTGCTTTACAAGAAATTCCGTTTAAAAATGTTTATTTGCACGGAATGGTTTTGGATAAACACGGGAAGAAAATGAGCAAGTCAAAGGGGAATGGCATTGATCCCATTGAGATGATAGAAAAATACGGCACGGATGCGGTTCGCTTGTCATTGTTAATTGGCAGTACTCCTGGGAATGATGTTCGGTTTTCTGAAGAGAAAATAGAGGGGCAGAGGAATTTTGTGAATAAGTTGTGGAATATATCGAGATATATTTTAATGTCAGTAGATGATGTAAATGTAAATACAAAAAGTCTTAAACCGAAAACTTTGGCAGATAAATGGATTTTAGAAGAACTTGATAATCTTATTCATATGGTGAATAATGCTATAGAGAATTACCAATTTTCTTCTGCCTTTGAAATTGATAGAGGCATTAGAGATTTTATGTGGAATAAGCTTGCCGATTGGTATTTGGAAATTTCTAAAATTCAGAATAAAAATGATCCAATTTTAATTTATGTTTTAGAAACTTTATTAAAATTATGCCATCCTTTTATTCCTTTTGTTACGGAACAAATTTGGTCGGAAATGGGCAAGGAAAAAATGTTAATGATTGAAGAGTGGGCAGAGAATAAAAAAGGAGGTCTAGAATTAACTCAAACTAATGTAGATTTTAATATGCTGCAAGGGATTATTCAGGGAATAAGAATAAAGAAAAACGAATATAAGATCCCTTTAAAAAAGAAAGTGGAAGTTATAATAAACGCCAAGGAAAGAAAAGACTTAACTAAAGATGAAATTGAATCTATAAAAAGAAACAAAGATATTATAGAAGCATTGGCAGGAACCAGAGATTTAAAGATAAAAAGGGGAATACAAAAAATAGAAGGCTGGACTCAATTTGATTCCAGAGTTTCTGTCTATATTAACCTTGAGAATTTAATTGACAAAGAAAAAGAAAAAAAGAGTTTAGAAAAAGAGATAAACAACCTTAAAAAATACTTAGATCAAATAAAAAACAAACTTGATAATAAAAAATTTATCGCTAATGCGCCGGATGAGATTGTTAAAAAGGAAAAAAACAGGTATAATGAAAGCATAGAAAAATTAAGAAAACTTGAAAAAAATTAAGGTCCTTGTTGTAATTTTATAAAATGGTATAATGTAATTATGAAACTTAAAATATAAAATAATTTATATTCGTTTTAAGCTTCAATCTCATATTTAAATATTAAAAACAAAACTATGACAAAACAAAAAAAGTCTTTCCTGGACAAAATTATTAATTCGGATGAAAAAGGAGAGAAACAAAACAATGAAAATATTGATATCAAAAAAAACGATGAAAGTGATATCAGCGCCAGTGTTCAAAATGAAATAGAAGCAATAAAAAAAATAGAGAACGAAGATAAAAACAATGGAAGCGTTGAAGAAAATAATAGCAAGGAGAAAGAGCTGTTTGAAAATAGTAAAAAAGACAATAGCGACAAAGAGAGCGGTGATAATGAAGAAGGACAATTAACAATAGATGTTTATCAGAACGGCGGTTTTATAATCGTGAGATCAATTATAGGAGGAGCAAGATCTAACGATCTTGATATTTCCATAACAAGTGATATGGTTACAATTAAGGGCACAAGAAAAAATCCGGATGAGATAGGAACGGAAGACTATTATTATCAAGAATGTTTTTGGGGAAATTTTTCCAGATCTGTTATCTTGCCATGTGATATAAAAACAGACGAAGTTAAAGCCACAATGAAAAATGGCATCCTTACCATCAAGCTTCCGAAGATAGAGAAAAATTCTTCAATGAAAATAAAAGTTGAAGAAGAATAGAACAATTTAATCTCGGTAATTTTCTTAAGTAAAAATTCCTTATAATTAATTGTTCCGGTTGTAACAACTAGCTATTGTTATTTATAGCTGATTCCTGTAGATTTCGTTATAGAAAGTGGAAAATATTAATTCATCGTTTCTTGCAACAGAGGATTTAAAGTTTAATAAATTTAGAATAATGTTTAATTTTTTTAAAAAAAAGCCAACAAGTTTCTTGGGCGTTGATATTGGAACAACAAGCATAAAAATTGCTCAACTTGGAATTGATGGGGATAGTATAAAACTGGAAAATTATGCTTTTTTAGAAGACAAAGACTATCTTGAAGTTTTGGGAAGCGTTAACGGATCAAGTAACTTGAAAATATCGGATATGCAAGTTGTGGAAGATTTGACTGAAATAAAAAAAGAAGCAAAAATAACCAGTGATGATGCCATAATGTCAATTCCGGGATCATCTGCTTTTTCTTCTATCATAAGTTTGCCTAATATGTCTGAAGATGAAATTTCAAAAGCAATCAACTATGAAGCAAGACAATATATCCCAATTCCTCTTGAGGAAGTGGTTTTTGATTGGAGTGTTATAAGTAAAAAAGGAGAGGAAGACAAGAAAGGTTCAAAAAAAATAAAGGTGTTGCTAGTTGCCATACCGAAAGAAATAACGGAAAAATATACAAAAATTGCAAGTGCTTTAAAATTAAAATTAATTGCCTTGGAAACGGAATCGTTTTCATTGGCAAGGTCGTTGATTGGGGATGAAGAAGGCGCTTTTATAATTGTTGATATTGGAAACAAAATGACGAATGTAACGGTTATAGAAAATGGATATGTTTTAGCCAGTCATAGCGCATTCGGAACAGGAGGGAAAGAGATTACCAGAGCTATAAGTTACGGGTTTAATATTGATTTTAAAAGGGCTGATAAACTAAAAAAGGATATTGGATTAAGCTTTTCGGGACCACAGAAAAAAGTTTCTGAAACCATATTTCCAACAATAAATATTATTGTTTCTGAAATAAAAAAGACGAGTGAGATGTATATTAGAGATAATAAAAAAACAGTAAAGAGAGTAATCGTAACCGGAGGATCTGCGAATCTTCCCGGTTTGGTCAAATATTTTTCCAGTGAATTGAATATTTCCGTTGAAATTGGCAACCCATGGAGAAATATTGTATATGATAAAATCTTGTCCAGAAAATTAAAAGAAATGTCGTCTGATTTTTCTGTTGCGGTCGGACTTGCTTTAAGAGGATTTGAAAAATAATATATGTTATAGTAACATTTTTTAATTTAGGACTTCCTCGCTTTTCCTCTTCCGTTGCAGTCTCTCGGCAGAGGACTATGACGAGAAAGCGCGCAATTCGCCGGAGTCCCCTGCTGAGAGATTTCAGCAGATTATCTTATTTTGTTTGCTTCGGGTATCAATATTGGTTCTATAAAAACAGAATAAAAGATCTTGTTAAAATGTTTATATGTTAAAATAGTGTGATGAATGGCAGTAATTTAAAAAAAGCCTATGAATTTTTGATCTCTCAATCAACAGTTGACAAAAAAGATATTGATAAAGCTTTTGAAACATCAAAAAAAAATAATGCGGATATTTTTGATGTTTTAGTTGAGATGAATATAATTAGCAAAGAGAATGCGACAGAGGTTAAGGCAAAATTTTTAGGTGTTCCATATATTAATTTAAGAGAAAAAATTATTACCAGTGATGTCTTAAATGAGATTCCGGAAAAGGCAGCTTTGTTTTATAAGATAGTTCCTTTTGAAAAAATTGGTAATTCTATTAAAGTTGCGATGGTTGATCCAAATAATATAGATGCCATGGATGCCTTGAAATTTATTTCAATAAAACGAAATATAAAAACGGAAGTGTATCTTGTTTCCCAAAACGGTTTTGGTATTGCCATGAAACAGTATAAGACATTTGGCGAAGAGCTAAAAAATGTTCTGGAAAATGTTGACAGGCAAATTATTACAGATGAAAATAAACGAAAAAAAGAAGGGGAAGATAATGTAGAAAAAATTGCCGAACAGGCTCCCGTAAGTAAAGTTGTTGATATTATAATTTCCAATGCCGTTGAAGGCAAGGCAAGCGATATTCATATTGAATCAGAAGAAAATGAATTGAAAGTTAGATATAGGCTGGACGGCGTTTTGCACAATAGCCTGAAGCTTCCCAAAAAAATCAGTTCGGCTGTTATTTCCAGAATAAAAATACTTTCAAATCTTAAAATAGATGAAACAAGAAAACCGCAGGATGGAAGATTTCGTTTTGTATTTTCCGGAAATGGCGGAATAGAAAAAAGTGTTGATTTGCGAGTCTCAACATTTCCAACTGTTAACGGGGAAAAAGTTGTAATGAGAATTTTAGACACATCTTCTAATATTGGGAGCTTGGAAAATCTGGGAATACATAAAAAAGGATTGAAAGTAATTAACGAAAACATAAAAAAGCCATATGGAATCATACTTGTAACAGGACCTACCGGATCCGGAAAATCAACGACACTTTATGCTATGCTTAAAATATTAAACAAAGAAGGTGTAAACATAGTGACTCTTGAAGATCCTGTTGAATATTTTATGGCAGGTATTAACCAGAGTCAAATTAAGGCTGAGATAGGATATACATTTTCTTCAGGATTGAGATCTATTTTGCGGCAAGATCCTGATATTATTATGGTCGGAGAAATAAGAGACAAAGAGACAGCAGAATTGGCAACGCACGCAGCGTTAACAGGACATCTTGTTTTATCAACATTGCATACAAATAGCTCTATTGGAGTTATTCCGCGTCTTATTGATATGGGCATTGAACCATTTTTAATCTCGTCTTCGCTTAACATCGCAATAGGGCAGCGTCTTGTAAGAAGAATTTGTAAGAAATGCAAGGAAGAAATAAAACCAACAGCTGAAGTAAAAAAAAATATACAAGAAGAACTTGATAAAATTACAGACGATCAGAAAGAACATCTGGATCTGGAAAACGGCATAAAACTTTTTTGTGGAAAAGGTTGTAAAAAATGCAAACAATCGGGGTTTTCCGGAAGAGTCGGAGTTTACGAAGTTTTTAAAATGACACCTGGTGTTGAATCAATAATGTCTTCAAAAGTTACAGATGCGGAAATAGAAAAAGAAGCAGAAAAACAAGGAATGCTGACAATGAAACAAGATGCAATAATAAAAGCGTTAGAGGGGCTGACAACAATAGAAGAAGCTCTTAGACTTGCAGAGGATTAGAGTTCTTAGAATATGGAATATGGAATTTAGAGTAAAAGTTTATTGATTCGTAATATCTCCGTATTTCAATATTTTAAATTCAATATTCTAACTTCTAACTTAAAACTATGCAAGAAAACAAAAAAATAAAAGTAGTGATAATAGAAGATGACTCTTATATACTGGATATGTATAAAATCAAATTTGAATCTTCAAATTTTGAAGTCATTTCCGCAGGTGATGGAATGGAAGGACTTAAAATACTGGAAAAGAAAAAACCTGATATAATTTTACTTGATATCATTATGCCAAAAATGGACGGATTCAGTGTATTAAAAACTATTAAAAACAACCCTGCTATTGCGAAAATACCTGTTGTGCTTTTAACAAACTTGGGACAAAAAGAGGATATAGAAAAAGGGTTTAAACTTGGCGCTACCAGTTATATAATTAAAGCGCATTTTACACCGTCAGAAATAGTGAGAAAAATTAGGGATATCTTAAAAAAGGAGAACGATAAATCAGAAACTGAAGATAACGAATCGTGAATCAAAAATAATGAATTAGAAAATTAGAAATTGTAATCTATTATTTATTGTTTTGTAATTTGAGATAATTTCCTGCCTCGCTAGAGTCTCTCAGTAGAGGACTCCGGTGAGAATTGCGCGCTTCCTTTGCTGAGAGACTGCGACAGGGCGGAAAAAGCAAGGAAGTCCTAAATTTGAGATAATTTGTAATTCTAGTCGTATGACAAATATAAATTCTAAACAGGAGTTGGATGATTTGATGATGAATACTGCGCGGGAGAATGCATCAGATCTTCATTTGTCGGTTGGGCGTTATCCGACACTTAGAATTAGCGGAAGATTAATTCCTCTCACAAACAAAGAAATTTTGACTCCCCAAAAAGTTGAAGAACTCGTTGACGCGCTTTTAACGGATGATCAAAAATCAAAATTTGTAAAAGACAAAGAAGCTGATCTTTCTTATGAATTTGGGAAAGAAGCAAGGTTTAGGATAAATGTTTTTTATCAAAGAGGTTTTATGAGTGTGGCCTTTCGTTTGATTTCCTCTAAAATTAAGTCTCTTGAAGATCTTGGTATTCCTTCAATAATATATAATTTTACGAAACAGTCTCAGGGCTTTGTTCTTATTACCGGTCCGGCGGGACATGGGAAAACAACAACCTTGGCTGCTCTTATTGACAGAATCAATCATCAAAAATATGATCATATAATAACTATTGAAGATCCAATTGAGTATATGTACACGCAGGACAGATGTATTATCAATCAAAGAGAAGTTCATTCAGATACAAGATCTTTCAATAATGCTCTCCGTTCTGTTTTTAGAGAAGATGCCAATGTCATTCTTATCGGGGAAATGAGAGACTGGGAAACAATAAGTACGGCAGTCACAGCGGCTGAAACAGGACATCTTGTTTTTGCTACCTTGCATACAAATAGCGCCGCGCAGACGATAGATAGAATTATTGACAGTTTTCCGGCAAGCCAACAAGGACAAATCAGAGCGCAACTATCTTCTAATCTTCTCGGGATAGTTTCACAGCGTTTGATTCCCAGCATTGAAGGAGGAAGAGTCCCTGCCGTAGAGATAATGTTTGCAAATTCCGCAGTAAGGAATCTAATCAGGGAAAATAAAGTTCATCAGCTTGATCTTGTTATCAATACAAGCTCTGACGAAGGAATGATCTCTCTGAACAGTTCGCTTGCCAATCTGGTAAAAGAAAGAAAGATAGATATAGAAAATGCTGAAAAATATTCAACGAATGTTTCAGATTTGAAAATGATATTGAGAAAATAAGGTATTTCGTATAATTAAAAAAAATGGTATAATTTCCATATAAGGATTGAGTTTTATTTTTTGGAGGAATTTAGAGGGAAAATTATAAACAAAGAAATTCTGAAATTTATAAAAGATAATTAATTTTTAAAACATAAAAAGAAAGGGGGTGAAACATTAATGTTAAAATTGAATAAAAAGGGTTTCACCCTGATTGAGTTACTGGTTGTTAT
>CAZBCK010000008.1:12490-24634 GCA_964490635.1 uncultured Candidatus Saccharibacteria bacterium
TAAAATTCAAGATAAAAATCAAAAAGCAGACGGATTTTTCTGTCTGTTTTTTTTGACTTTATTTCAAAAAAATATATAATTAAAACATGGATAAAATAAACGAAATAAAAATACAAATCTTGCCTATTCTTGAAAAAGCGGGAGTTTCTCGTTCTTTTGTTTTTGGATCTTACGCGAGAGAAGAATCAAAAAAAGACAGCGATTTGGATCTCATAATAGAGTTTAACAGAAGAAAAAGTATTTTAGATTTAATAGCTTTGAAACTGGAACTTGAAAAAAAATTGGGAATAAAAGTTGATCTTTTAACTTCCAATTCTATTCACCCAAAAATTAAAAATTTAATTCAAAAAGAAAAAATTCAAATATTATGAGCAAAAATTATAAAATTTTAGTTGAACATATCTTGGAAAGCATAGAATGGATAGAAAATTATACCGAAAATATGTCCGAGGATGATTTTGTAAAATCAACGCAAGTTCAGGATTCAGTTATAAGAAGATTGGAAATTATCGGAGAGGCGATAGGGAATTTTCCTGAGGAAATTAAAAAGGAACATCCTTGTATTCAATGGGATGAAATTTCAGGGATGAGAAATTTTCTAATTCATGAATATTTCGGAGTTGATCTTTATCTGGTTTGGGAAACAGTAAAAAGCGATATTCCAAAATTAAAGGAACAAATAAAAAAGATAATAGAAAATTAAAGTCTCTAAGTTATGGTATATTTTATTTATAGTTCTATAATTTTTGTTGCTGGTCTCGTTGTCGGCAGTTTTTTGAATGTGGTTATTTACAGATTGGAAAACGGAGAAGAAATAATAAACGACAGATCAAGATGTTTACATTGTAAACATATTTTGGCTTGGTATGATTTAATTCCAATTTTAAGTTTCATATTTCTAAAAGGAAAATGCCGGTATTGTAAAAAGAAAATTTCCTGGCAATATCCGTTGGTAGAGTTAGGAACGGGGATTTTATTTATTATGATTTGGAATTTTGAATTTGGAATTTTGAATTTGGAGTCAATTTTCAATTTTCAATATCTAATAGCTATTTTATATTTATTGTTTATAACAAGTTTCCTGATTGTCATCTTCGTTTACGATTTAAAATATTATATCATTCCCAATAAAGTGATCTATCCGGCAATAATTATGGCACTGGGATTTAATTTATTCAATGATCTTATTTCAAATGATAATTTCCAATTAATTTCACAATTCACAATTCATAATTCACAATTCGTAGATAATCTTTTCGCCGCAATTATTGCCAGCGGGTTCTTTCTAAGCGTTGTTATTATAACCAAAGGCAAAGGAATGGGTGGGGGAGATGTGAAACTGGCCTTTTTAATGGGGCTGATTCTTGGCTGGCCGCTGATAATATTTTCCGTGTTTCTGGCTTTTATCTCAGGGTCTATCATTGGAACATATATGATACTGACTGGCAAGAAGAAAATGAAAAGTATGATTCCCTTCGGACCGTTTTTGATTTTTGGAACTTTTGTGGGATTATTTTGGGGAGAAAGGGTTATGGAGTGGTATTTGAATTTTTTAATGTGAGCTGTTGTTATATTATCTTTATCAGGAGAAAAGTAAGTTCCCCTTTTGTAAAAGGGGGCTAGGGGGATTTCTGGGCAGAACTTGAATGTTGGCTCAGGACTTTGTCCTGAACCAGATATTTCTTAAAGCATAGTTAAAAAACTTTTGTCTTCTTTGTAATTTTGTAATTATTGTAAATTTAAAAACGATAATTGATTGTAAATAGATTGAAAGAAATAAAAGATTCAGGTCAGAGACCTGAACCAACGATGGAAGTTTGACAAAAGGATCCAGTCAGGAGACTGGAGCCAACATATAGCAAAGAGTTAAATAACGGGATCGCCACACTCTGTTCCGCTATCGTTTCATCCCACTTGCAATGACGGTGTGAAAGTTGCCGTCAAACACGTAAATCTTAAACAAATAAATTTGTTTTTTTATGAATAAAATTCAAGCAAAAAACCGAATAGAAAAACTCAAAAAAGAAATAAACCATCATCGCTATCTTTACCATGTTTTGGATAAAACAGAAATTTCAGACGCGGCTTTGGATTCATTGAAACACGAGTTGGATAATCTGGAACGACAATATCCGGAGCTGATAACTCCTGATTCTCCAACACAGAGAATTGGCGGAAAACCACTGGATAAATTTAAAAAAATAAAACATCAAGTCTCGCAGTGGTCATTTAATGACGCTTTTGAAAAAGAGGAGATTGTTGATTTTGACAAGAGAGTGAGAAAAATTCTTGTTGATAACGGCGAAGACGAAAAGGTAAATTTAGATTATACTTGCGAACTTAAAATTGATGGACTGCATGTTGTTTTGGCTTATGAAAATGGAATATTAAAAACAGGCGCGACGAGAGGCGATGGAAAAATCGGAGAAGATGTAACGCAAAATTTAAAAACGATAGAAAGTATTCCCTTGAAAATAAGGGAAGATTTAAATATTATTGTTGAAGGAGAAGTATTTATGTCAAAAACTGTTTTTGACGAATTAAATAAAGAAAGGAAAAGAAGAAACGAATCACTTTTTGCCAATCCAAGAAACGCTGCTGCGGGCGCGATCAGACAGCTTGACCCAAAAGTTGCCAGGAAGAGAAAATTGGATTGTTTTATTTATGATCTATCGCAAGTGAAATTTCTAACCACCCTCAGTCCTCCTTTGTCAGGGGAGGGAATAAATTCCTCCCCTAATAAGGGGAGGTTAGGAGGGGTTTTTGAATTGCCTCAAACCCAAAGCGAAGAACTGGAATTTCTTAAAAATCTAAGATTTAAAGTAAATAAATTTTGGAAGCGCTGTAAAGATGTGGATGAAATTTTTGAGTTTTATGACTATTGGAAAAAGCACAAAGACAGTGAGAATTATTGGATAGATGGAGTTGTTGTAAAGGTTGATAAATGTGGTTGGCAAAATAAAATCGGTTATACCGGCAAAGCGCCGCGTTGGGCAATCGCCTATAAATTTCCAGCTGAGCAGACAACGACAATTATTGAAAATATAAAAATTCAGATTGGAAGAACAGGAGCGTTGACACCGGTTGCGCATTTGAAACCGGTCAACATCGCCGGCTCAACGGTTTCAAGAGCCACATTGCATAATGGTGATGAAATAAAAAGGCTAGATGTTAAAATAGGCGACACAGTGATTATTCAAAAAGCAGGAGATATAATCCCGGAAGTAGTTGATGTTGTTAAAGGATTAAGAACAGGCGAAGAAAAAAAATTTACAATGCCAAGAAGATGTCCATACTGTAAGACGGAAGTTGTGAGACCGGAAGGAGAAGTTGCTCTTTATTGTCCGAACAAAAATTGTTTTGCGGTTGAGCTTAGAAAACTGTCTCATTTCGTAAGTAAAAAAGCGTTTAATGTAGACGGCTTTGGTCCTAATAAAATTAAGCAACTAGCCAGCGAAGGACTTGTTTCAAATTTCATTGACATTTTTAAATTAGAAAAAGGTGATCTGGAACCGCTAGAAAGGTTTGAAAAAAAGTCAGCAGATAATTTGATCAGCGCTATTAAGAAAAGCAAAAACATAACACTCGGGAAATTTATTTTCGCTTTGGGGATCAGGCATGTTGGCGAGGAAACGGCGCTGGATCTTAGCGAGAAATTAAATTCAATTGATAGATTTAAAAATATTTCCCAAGAAGAGCTGGAAGCAATAAACGGTATCGGTCCGAAAGTAGCAGAGAGTATTTATAATTATTTTCATGACCGGGAGAATTTAAAATTAGTGAATGATTTGCTGGAAGCGGGAGTTAGTGTAAAAAATACAGAGAGTAAAAATAAAATATCTAAAAAATTAGCTGGTCTGTCATTCGTCTTGACTGGAACTCTGCAAACCTTAAGTCGCGATAAAGCCAAAGAAAGAATTCACGCTTTGGGCGGAAATATTTCTTCTTCCGTTTCAAAAAATACAGACTATGTTGTCATCGGAAAAAACCCGGGAAGCAAATTTGAAAAAGCGAAAAAATTGGGGGTGAAGATTATTAATGAAAAAGAGTTTTTGGAAATGGTAAAAAAATAATCAGGATGACTATATGGGAGCTGCTGATAATTCCTCTCTTGAAAGGGGCAATTCGCGAAGCGGATGGGGTTATAAACAAAGGAATACAACACACCCCATCCCTAACGGGATTACCCCTCTCAAGAGGGGAATAATTGGTAAAATCAGCAGAGCTTATATAACTATTGTGAAAGTTCAGTATTTATGCTATTTTATTAGTAAGCTGAATAAATAAAACTGCTAAAATATCAAATGTCAAAAGACAAAAAAATATCTTTGGAAGAGGTTGAATATATTGCGGAATTGGCGAGAATAGAATTGACGGAAAAAGAAAAAAGAAAATTTTCCGATGAATTATCGGATGTTTTGGGTTATGTGGAACAGCTTCAAGAAGTGAATACAAAAAATGTTGATCCGGTTTCACAAGTTACAGGTTTGGTTAATGTTGTCAGAGAAGATGTTGCTGAAAAATTTTCCGAAGATGGAAGAAAAATAATGATCGCTAATTTTCCAGAAGAGAAAGATGGGTGTATCAAAGTGAAGCAGGTGATGTGATTGTTTTATTGTTAAATTCTATATCTCTGCATATTTGTCGTTCCTGCGGAGGCAGGAATCCAGATGAAATATCATTAAACATTATTCAAAATAAAAGTTTCTAAAAAAACAAAAACTCTCCCATAAAAATGAAAACACAAAAAACTTATAATGTTTATATCACAGCAAGTAAGAAAAATGGTACTTTATATATTGGCGTAACATCAAATCTAAAGAAAAGAATTTACGAACACAAGGAAGATTTAGTAGACAGTTTTACAAAAAAACATAAGATTGACAAACTTGTTTATTTTAAAACAACTGATGATGTCAGCAGTGCTATTCTAAGAGAAAAACAAATAAAGAAATGGAAAAGAGAATGGAAGATAAATTTAATTAAAAAAGAAAATCTTTGCTGGATAGATTTGTATTATAATTTAGAGTAAATATTATTAAAGATTATTGATAATCTAGAGCTATAAGATTTTGCGTCCGGATTCCCGCTTCCGCAGGAATACCTATTAAAAGAAACTATCAAGGATAATAGTTGTGGATAACTAAATTATACGGTCATATTTTGTTAATTATACGGATTAAGGACATTTAGTTTTGCCATGTCATATTGGTTAAAGTGGCTCAAGACCATACCTATAAATGCGGCTTAAACTAAACTGGCATACTTAAGGGCGAGAAGAGACGATCATATTCCTAGTGGCTCGAAGCCATTGACAATTTAGTCTCTTCTTCCCACCCTTAAGTATACGCTATTATCCTTAATTCTTATGCTTATTTCTTTTATATGACAAGATTATATTATATTATTTTAATTTTCAAAGTTAAATTTTTTCAATGAAACTAAACGAACTTACAATCATCCAAGCCAGCAAGGGCTTGCAAAAAAAAGAATTTTCCTCTGTTGAATTGACGAGAGCCTGTTTTGACAGAATCAAAAAAACAGACAGCAAGATAAAATCTTTTATTACCCTGACAGAAAACTATGCATTGTTGCGGGCAGAGAAGGCGGATCAGAGAATCAAATCAGGCGAAGAGAAAGATAACTTTTTACTGGGTATTCCCTGCTCAATCAAAGATATTATTCTTACCAAAAATATTCTGACAACTGCGGCGTCAAAAATTCTCAATAATTATATTCCTCCTTATGACGCGACTTTGATTGCAAAACTGAAAAAGGCGGGAATGGTAATGCTTGGAAAAGTAAATTGTGATGCTTTTGCGCATGGTTCTTCAACAGAGAATTCTGATTTCTTCACAACTCATAATCCGTGGGATCTGGAGAGAGTTCCGGGAGGATCTTCCGGAGGCTCATCGTCTTCCGTTGTCGCGGATCAGTGTTTTTATTCAATCGGGACTGATACGGGCGGATCAATCAGGCAGCCGGCGGCGTTTTGCGGAGTGGTTGGATTAAAACCAACTTATGGAAGAGTTTCAAGATACGGGCTTGTTTCTATGACCTCGTCAACCGATTGCCCGAGCATAATGGCAAAAAATGTTAAAGATGCCGCTATAATTTTAGAGGAAATAGCTGGAAAAGATAAAAGGGATTCAACAACATTAGATGAAAGTGTTGATAGCTATATTGATTTATTAGATAGCTATAATATAAAAGGTTTGAAAATAGGCATACCAAAAGAATATTTTATAAAAGAATTAAACAGCGATATCAGCAATTCAATAAAAAACGCAATAAAAAAAATGGAAGAGCTGGGAGCTGAAATAATTGAGATCAGTTTACCGCATACTAAATACGCGGTACCGGCTTATTATATAATCACGCCATCGGAAGTAAGTTCAAATCTTTCACGGTTTGACGGTATCAGATATGGATATTCAGAAACCAGAGAGAAAGATGGCGAGGCTAAAAGTTTATTGGATATTTATTCCAAGTCAAAAGGCAAAGGATTTGGATCTGAAGCAAAACGCAGAATAATGCTTGGGACATACGCTTTGAGCAGCGGATACTATGACGCTTATTATCTTCAGGCGCAGAAAGTCAGAACTTTGATTAAAAAGGATTTTGAAGAAGCTTTTCGGAAAGTGGATATTATAATAACGCCAACCTCTCCAACCGTTGCGTTTAAAATAGGGGAGCATAGTGACAATCTTTTGGAAATGTATCTTGAGGATATTTTCTTAAGCGCTGTAAGTTTAGCCGGGCTTCCCGCCATATCAATTTCTTGCGGTTTTGCCAAGCCGGAAAACGGGAAAAAAGAAATGCCGGTTGGAATGCAAATTATCGGAAAACCGTTTGACGAAAAATCGGTTTTGGGAATTGCGAATGTATATGAAGAAAGTGTGGAGTGGGAGAAGAGAAAACCGGAGATTTTTTAACATTTATAGAACTTTCTCACTTTCCTGTCATTCCAGAAAATTTTTTAGAGCGTAGCGATAAAAAATTTATCTGGAATTTTAACTGAAAAAATTCTACGCGTTTTTTAGTCTAAGATCCCAAATAAGCAAAACTTCTATTTATTTGTTTTGCTCATAAAGAAGTTTTACTTTCTGTGATGACAATAGTAAAAAAGCGAGGAAGTTCTATAACAATTAGTTATAGAAATATTTTAAGAAATATAAAGTTTAGGTCAGAGACATTGAAATAATGACAGTTAAATATCACGCTTAATACTGGCTACTTAATACTAATTAAAATGACAGAAATTATAGAGATAGGTAATTGGGAAATAGCTATTTCATGGTCGCCTTGGTATTCTTATTTGCTAGCAATAATAAAATATTTTCTGATGCTTCTTACAGCTATGTTTTTCATAGCGATTGTTTTAATTCTTATTAGGATTCAAAGCAGTTTTAAAATTAGGATAAAAGAAGTAATTGAAAAAGTAATGAAATCTGGGAAATTACCAAAAACAAAAACTCAAGAGAAAATAGACTTTATCTCTTCCGCGATAGAATCAGATAAACCGGAAGATTATAAAAACGCTGTTGTTCTTGCAGGAGAATTGCTTGATAAAGTTCTTAAAGCCGCCAATTTTTCCGGGGATACTCTGGAAAAAAGAGTCAACAAAGTATCAAACAGCCAATTGAATTTTAAAGAAGATATTATTTGGGCATGTAGGTTGAAAGAAAAGATTTCAGCGGATGAAGAAATTGAGATTGATCACGAAGAAGCAAGAAGAGCTGTTTATATTTTTCAAAGAACACTTAAAGAAATTGGGGTGATATAAAGACAGTTAAAAGTTTATAAAATTATAAAGTTCGTAAAGTTGGCATAAAGACTTTTTACTTTATAAACTTTATAACTTTTAACTTGTCTATTCGCTTTGTTGTTTTTATTTAATTGTGGTATAATCAATACAGGTAAAATATTAACATAACATAACAAAACATTAATATGCCTTCAATAAATTTATTGCCAAAAAATATAAAACTTAAAACGGAGTTGGCGAAAAAAGAAAAAAGTAATGTTGCGTTCACGGTTTCTCTTTTGATAATATTTCTCTCTGTTGTTTTTTATGTTGGTTTGCGTGTTGATAATTATTATGCTTTAAAAGAAATTGTGGTTTTGAGTTCTGATGTTGAAGCAGCTGATGAAAAAATTGAAAAGGAAGTCTCTGATAATAAATTTTTAATAGCCGAGACTAAAGCGAAGAAAGATAATCTATTATTAGCAGAACATACATATTTTACCAAAGTATTAAATCTAGTCAGGAATAGTTTAATAGAAGATGTATATTTAAACAAACTCTTCATTTCCGCGGAACCTGATTCTATTAGCATTAACTTCAGTGGAATTGCCAAAAACTATCAATCTGTCGTATCGCAGATGTATATTTTTAAAAATCTTCCAAACATTGAAAGCGCGGATGTTATAAAGGTTTCAGTTGATGATGATGGACGAGAATCATTTGAGGGAATTTTAAAATTTAAGAAAGACATTGTCTTTTATGAAAATTAATAGCTTGTTTAAATCTTAATGTTTTATGACTTTTTCTATTCTCAAAATAGTTCTATATTTAATTAATGGACAGAAATTTGTCGTAACTCGTGGCAACTTGTTATAATTGACAGTTCTTTATAAATAACAATCAGTTGTTATTTATTACAACGAGTTGCAATAAATTATCCGTATAAAGAGATAATTGTTGATTTATAATTATTGTTATAGAAAGCGCCAAAGGTTAGTTTTAAATAAAAGTAATTTAAACTTTTGAATTTATGAGAATTGACAGTGATATTCATTATTATGATTCCGTTGACAGAAAATCAAAAAAGAGTGTTTCAAATAAAATAGCAATTTTATTTTCCTCGCTTGTTTTTTCTGTAACTATAATATTTTTTCTCGTTTCTCCCGAGTTTGAGCAAAAAAGATTAATAGAGCTAAAGAAAGAAGTAATTAGCAACAACTTAGAATTAAAATTAGATATGATCAATAGAATCGCAAAGTTCAATAAAACGAATAAAGACTTAGACGATGATGATCTGAAAAAAATATATAATTTATTACCGGATGACAACAGCCTTAATAAGCAAATGGCAAGCGTCAGTAACCTTGCTGTAAAAAACAGGATTTTGATCAAAGAGTTTTCTATGAGCGAAAGTAAAAGTTCTGCGTTAAATAAATCGCGGGATGACAAAAACATTCCGGAGTTCGAGAAAACTTGTTTTGATTTTTCTTTCAGTGGAAATTTTGTAAAGTTTATGTCATTTTTTAATTCTATTGAAAATAACATTCCTCTTATAGATATAAAAAGTTTAGATCTTATAAAAGAAAAAGAGGAGAAAAACAAGGAAGAGGATAAGGAAAAAGAAAGCAGGAAAAAGAAGAGCGAAAATATGCTTAATTGCGAAGTTACATTTTCATTATATCATTCATAGAAAAACCGGGAGTATAATTTATATTTCGAAAGTATGAGTTCACTTATTAAAAGATTTATAAAAGGGTTGAGTAAAAATATGGAGATATACATATCTATTTTTACATTTTTTATGTTTTTAGTTATTTCTGTTGTAATCATAAAAGAGGTAAATCCGGCAAAAGAAGATATTCCAAATTACTTTGAGTTATCAAAAAACCCATACACAAAATATGAAAAGCTTTTGAATAGAACAGACTTAAAAAAAATAATGGACAACAAGCAATTTCTTGAAATGAGATACGATGGAAATGTTATAGAAAAAGAATATCCACTTGAAAAAGAAGATCCGTTTGCGGAGAAATTTGACGATGAATATAACGATGAATTTGATGATGAATATAAAGACGGTGAGAGTGCCGAAGAAAACAAAAGCATGGACGAAGAAAAAAATAATGAAAATTAATTACTTTTTACATAATTAACCAAATAAACAAAAATATGGAAAAAACAAAACAAAATTCAACACTAATTATTGTTGTGGCGGTTCTTGTCTGCGTTGTTGTTTTATTTATTGTCTTAAGCAATAAAAACAAAAAATCGGAACAACCGGAACAGAAAAATCAATTTGCCAAATGTAAAGTATTATCCGACTCCTGCAAAAACAGTGATTGCAAATTATTCTTTCTTTGTAATGAAAATGAGGCAGAACTTTCAGATTGTCAGGTTTATGACTGCGGAGATAATTATGGCGTAAGAATTACTAGCAAGGCTGGAAATATACAAGAAAAAATTCGTGAAAAAACATCTCCTTGCGACAACAAAAAAATACAAGATATGATTGCCAGATGTAGTGGATCATTTGAAGTAATAGAAAAGAAAAATTGTGAAAATGGAGAAGCAACAGCAAAGATTAAACTTAATGTAAAAGATGACTGTGAAATTAAAAGTGCTACGATGGCTATCAATGACAAAATGAGAATTGCTAGCGTTAAACGAGATGAGGGATTTTATATTGTTTCAGTTAAAAGTTGTGGTGAGATCTCTAATATTAAATTGATTGGTGGCGGTGGAGTGGCAATTGAAGAAAAAATGGAAATTTCGGAAGAAGCACCATCAGAAAATATAATGGAAGAGAGATTTTTTGAAGGATCTCTTAAGAATTAATTGGAAGAAAAACTATCAAAAATAAAAACGCAGAAAGTCTGTTATCAGATGTTATTTCTAGATTCTACTCTGAAGCCGAACACTTATAAATTAATTTTACTCTTTATTTATAAGGTTAACTCCACTATTTCTATATTTTAAAAAATAGAAAAAATGCAATAAAGCCTTATAAATAAAGGAAATAACACACTTGTTCAATTGCTTAATTGTTTTATTTAATTGTAAAGTGCATTTTATTTGTGAACTTTAAGTGTTCGGCTTGAGACCCTAGCGGGTAGAATTGTTAAAAAATATTATTTAATAATAAAATCAGAGGTTTTTTAGATTGAAGTGAATTGTTTATTTTCTGATAGGTTAACATTGCTTGTTTTCCGGTTGCGACAATATTACTAAGAATTTAAATATTAACAAGAGTGCAGATATTGAAGATCTGGAACAAACTTGTTTATTTGGTAAATTGAAAAAATATGATGTTTCGGTCAGGAAACAGAATATCAGTAAACAAAAAATTTGTTGTGTTGACAACAAATTGATTGGTCAAATCAATTTTGGCTTTTCAAAAAACAACGGTTGTCATTTGGAAAGTTTGGTTTTTGTAGATCAATAAAGGGAAGAAAAAGAATGTTTTTATCGTAGCAAAAAATATGAATGCGATTTTATTCTAAAAAGAGAGGAATAAAATTAAGGAGGCGGTTTAAGCTTGTTGCGAGATGGATAAAAAAATAAAGAGAGAAAATTGGACGGATTACTTGAAATAATGAATGCCTACGGGGGTTAAAAATGGATTCGTTGTAATATAATAGTTAGGATGAAAATGAAACAAGACGATAGGAAAATATTTTGTTTTCTATTTAGAGATAGTCGCTTGAGAATTTGTTTTATTAATTTATTTATTCTGTGTTTTAAAATAACATTCCGTGCTAAGTATGGTTTTTTAAATACTAAATATGGAACACTAAAATCAAAACGCAGAAACTAAAAAGAAAAAATATGAAAAATTTTAAAAAAACAAAAATGCTGGCGCTGTTTGTTTTGGCGTTGGGATTTTCTTTGACAAGTTGGAGTCAGGTGGCGGTTTCAGAGGCGGAGGCTATTGGTTTTGTCAGACATACTATCTATGCAGATCCTGATGGCACTGGTGCTAGTTCTGTCTATCCCGTTGATATAAACAATGACGGTAATATAGACATCTTGGGGATAACACTCTTTGATGGTATTTATTGGTATGAAAACGACGGCAGTGAAAATTTCACCGGACATTTCATTGATACTACCAACAAAGATCGTTCTGTCTACGCCGCTGATGTAGATAGCGACGGCGATATAGATATTCTGGTAGCGTCAGAAAATGATGATAATATTTCTTGGTATGAAAACGACGGCAGTGAAAATTTTACTGAATATGCGGTTGATGCAAGTTTTGATCAAGCTAGATCTGTCTACGCCACTGATGTGGACGGCGACGGCAACATGGATATTCTGGGAGCGGGATATAACGATGATGGTGTTTCTTGGTATGAAAACGACGGCAGTGAAAATTTTACTGAATATGCGGTTGATGC
>CAZBCK010000008.1:24734-25977 GCA_964490635.1 uncultured Candidatus Saccharibacteria bacterium
ACATCTCAGTGGCTCTAATTTTGTCCACTCCGCTGATATGGATAGCGACGGCGACATGGATATTCTGGAGTCGGTATATTATTTTAGCAGAAATGATGATATTGTTTGGTGGAAAAACGACGGCAGCGAAAATTTCACTAAAAATATAGTTGATAACAGTCTTATCCGAGCTAGCTCTGTCTACGCCGCTGATGTAGATAGCGACGGCAACATGGATATTCTGGGAGCGGGGTATGGCGGCGATGATATTTATTGGTATGAAAACGACGGCAACGAAAATTTCACTAGACACACTCTTGATATGTTTTCTAAGGGTGCTAGCTCTGTCTACGCCGCTGATGTAGATAGCGACGGCAACATGGATATTCTGGGAACGACTGTTGGCGTCGGTGCTTATTGGTATGAAAACGATGGCAACGAAAATTTCACTAGACATTTCATTGATCCGTTTTTTAACAATGGCAGTTTTATCTACGCCGCTGATGTAGATAGCGACGGCGACATGGATATTCTGGGATCGGCGTATAGCGATGATGGTTTTGTCTGGTATGAAAATGATTTAATAGATTCCGCCTCTCCTATTCTCATCACCGAAGCAAAAGATGAGAATGGAGTTTTGATCTCAGATGGAGGAACAGTGCTTCTTGATGATACAGACACAATCACTATTAATTCCAATGCTTCCGATGCTTCAGGAATATCAAACCACAAAATAAGATGGTGGCATTATGATAGCGGAGGAACTCCGATCAGCGCCGGTTCTGATATGTGGTATACCGGTGGAACTCATTCAATAACGATCCCCGGTCCTTTAAACGATGGAGATAGAATAGAATATATGTCTGAAGCGACTGATACTATTCCTAATCCTACTACTTATGACCCTGCCTGCGCTTCTTGCGGGGTGAGATATTCGTTTACGGTGGTGGATACAAATACTTGGGCAAAGGCGTATGGAGATAGCGAATTTGATATTGCTTTTTCTGTTCAACAAACCTCCAGCGACGGGTATATTACAGCGGGATGGACAAAAAGTTACGGAGCTGGAGAAGAGGATGCTCTTATTGTAAAATTAAATTCAGACGGCAGCCAAGACTGGGCAAAAACATTTGGAGGAGGTGATGATGATTTAATTATACCTATCCAACAAACCTCCGATGGTGGTTATATTACAACAGGATCCACAAGAAGTTACGGAGCTGGAGAAGAGGATGCTCTTATTGTAAAATTAAATTCAGACGGC
>CAZBCK010000008.1:26077-26414 GCA_964490635.1 uncultured Candidatus Saccharibacteria bacterium
AGCCAAGACTGGGCAAAAACATTTGGAGGAGGTGATGAAGATTTAATTTCATCTATCCAACAAACCTCCGACGGTGGTTATATTACAACAGGATCCACAAGAAGCTACGGAGCGGGAAACGAGGATGCTCTTATTATAAAATTAAATTCAGACGGCAGCCAAGACTGGGCAAAAACATTTGGAGGAAGTGATGATGATTTAATTATACCTGTTCAACAAACCTCCGACGGCGGTTATGTCATAGTGGGAGCGACAAAAAGTTACGGAGCGGGAAACTATAGCGCTCTTATTATAAAATTAAATTCAGACGGCAGCCAAGACTGGGCAAAAACATTTG
>CAZBCK010000009.1:0-18221 GCA_964490635.1 uncultured Candidatus Saccharibacteria bacterium
TTTGCTTTAATTCAAAAAGAGAGAAAGGATATAATTGATAAGAATAGAAACGCCCGGTCAAAGGTTCGTTGATAATATTAGCTAACTCAAAGCTGGATGATCCCGTAGCAACGATTTGCATTTCCGGATAGTTATCAACCAGTAATTTTAACTTAATTCCAATATCTCTGATTTTTTGAGCTTCATCCAGAATAACCAGTTTTTTCTCGCCAAAAAAGTTTTTTAAAGCGGTTGAAGTTCCGGCTGACAATCCTTCAGCCACATCACTTTCCTCGCAATTGTAATATTCTGATTTCTCTGAATATTTTTTTAAAATTTGGTTCACTAATGTAGTTTTTCCTACTTGTCGCGCGCCATAAATAATGACGATTTTTCCTTTCCAAAGATCTTTTTCAATTTTTTCTTGTATTTCTCTCTTAATCAACATAATTTCGCTAAATTACTCTACCATACCTTACTATTTTAGCATAATTACTAAGGTTTGTCAATACTTGTCGCTCCCGTTAGCCCGACATTTTTATTAGTCACCTTCTCGAACCAGAGGATATTTTTTGTGTTCTGTTTTTCATTTTTTTTGGTTAGTAATTTTAATTAAATTTTTATGCCAGCTTCCGGCAACAAATATTTTCATTTTATTAACGATTTATTCTAGCAGCAAAATTAAACGGGTGAAAATAATTTCTCCATAATTGATCCGATGAAGAAAATTTATTGTCAAACACAAAATAGTCAACTAGCGCCTCGCGTGTCCGCAGAAGTTCTTTCAAACGAGATTTGTTTTTATCGTCCTCAACGGTCAAATCCAAAAGTTTCAATTAATTTTATTTATTCCAAACCATTCGGATCATATCCGCTTTCAACTTCTTGTCCGTCAAGATATCCATCGCCATCCGTATCGGGATTGTTCGGATCGGTTTTCCATTTTTTCACTTCATCGTAATCACTCAGCCTATCACTATCCGTATCATAACTGTTCGGATCAATTCCAAATTCCTTTTCTTCCTCATCTAAAAGCCCATCACCATCTGAATCAACATCTATTATTTCGTTCTGTTTTTTTGTTTCGGGCAGTTCTTCCTTTTCTTCCTCAATTTTTTTTATTGAACAGCCGGAGAAAAAGAGAACTGCCATAAAAAGCAACAATGGCAAAATTATTGTTTTTTTCTCATTCATATATTTTCAATTTACGGAAGCATTATTCTTTTCTATTTTGCTTCTTATTTTATTATACCAGCTTAGCTTTCAACTTTTCATGTCCGTTCCCGTTAGCGCCGCGATTCTTTCTTCAACCGGCGGATGGGTCATTAGCAATTTGCTTACTTTTTTGCCTTTAAACGGATTAGCAAAATAAAGGTGCGCAGTGGCGCGATTGGCAACTTCCAGCTTTTCAGAATCGGATGAAATTTTTCTAAGAGCATTTGCCAATCCTTCAGGATAGCGAGTCAACAACGCCGCGTCGGCGTCGGCAAGAAATTCTCTTTTTCGCGAAACTGCCAGCTGGATCAGCATTGCAAAAAACGGCGCCAAGATAGATAAGACAATAGCAATAATCATCAGATATCCGTTTCCACCTCTGTCTCTGTTTCTTCCACCTGCGCCAAACCAAACCCAGTGCCTGAAAAAATCAGCTAACAACGCCACTATACCAACAAGAACAACAACAACGGTTGCCAATAAAATATCACGATTGCCAATATGAGAAAGTTCATGCGCGATCACGCCTTCCAGCTCGCTTCTGTCCAATTTCTGCAAAAGCCCGCTCGTTACCGCCACCACAGCATGCTCCGGATCTCTCCCTGTCGCGAAAGCGTTCGGTGCCGTATCGTCTATAATATATATTTTTGGCAATGGCAATCCGGCAGTAATACAAAGATTTTCCACCAGCCGATATAATTCCTTGTTGCTTTCAAATTCAACAAGATGAGCTTTACTCATTTTCAAAACTATCTTATCTGAATACCAATAGCTCCCCACGCTCATCACAATACTGACAATTACCGCAATCCAAAGAATCAAACTTGAACCCATCGCTTCCGAAAAAATCCAGCCCATTGCGATAACAAAAACTAAAAACACCGACATCAGAATGTAAGTATTGCGAGTATTTTTGTCTGATTGGGTATAGAGAGTAGGCATAGTTGAATTATAATAAATTATTCAAACGCTCTTAATAAATTTAGGACTTATGCATTTGTATATTGTCATTCTGAATTTATTTCAAAATCTATCCGTTGCCACGCTAGTCAAATCTACAAAGTATTAATCGTTTTATTGAATTAAAAATACAATGATTGTAATATATAATATTTAGCGTTATTGTAAATAGGATAGACTATACTTAATAGAGCAAAGATTCTGAAACCTATTTGCCGACGAGCACAGCAAGTTTAAAATGACAGATCGGAACCAACAACAAGAAAATTGCTCGCTACCGTTCCAACCTCCCCTCCCCCAACGGATTATAACCACTTGTAACTTCTTCGCCATCCTGATAGCCATCATTGTCGGTATCGGGATTATTTATATCAGTTTTATAAATAAATATTTCATCATAGTCGCCCAAACCATCAATGTCGGTATCAACTGATTTGGGATCAGAGTGATATTTGGTAATTTCTTCGCCATCCATTAAACCATCACCGTCTGTGTCGGGATTGAAAGGATCTATTCTATAATTTAATTCTTCAAAATTAGATTTTCCATCATTGTCAGAATCTATATTATGATCACCATTATTTTGAATCATAGTCAAACATACTTTTTTGCAATTCTCTAAAATTATTTTTTGGCAATCTTCTTCGTTTTGGGCGCTGGTAATAATCATTTTACACTGGCAAACTTCTTTTTCCCCGCTATCTTCTAAAACATCACAGCTTTGTCCTTCTTGTAAAAAATAGGAGTAACATAGAGGACCATATTCCAGCAACCTTATTTCTTGACACAGCCTTATATCTTTTTTATTCCAAATAATATCAAAGACTCTTACTTTGTCTTTACACTTTTTCCTCAAAAATGGAGTGTCCATAAAATACTCATCACACACCTTATCGTTACCGCTGGCAATACCGGTTTCTATTATACATAATTCTCTGGTTCTGGCTTCTTCAATAGATTCACAATATTCTGCATTAGACTGCGTTTTAGAGATAGTAAAAAGACAACGATCTTTTTGGTAGCCATCAACCAAAGCAAGGCAATTTTCAGGATTTTGACTTTTGATAGCGTCGTTATAAGTAAGTTCGGCAAAACATTTTTCTTTCACGTCTTGATCAGCTTGATTTTCACACCGCTCTTTGGTAATAGGATAAATTTTATTTGGAGGATTAGGATAAGGATGGTAATTATACATTTTATTATCAGTTTTTTCAGATTCATCTGATCTAGGCTCTCTTAAAAAGATTACGCCAATAACAACAATAAATCCTATCAGAATTAAAACAGCCAAAAAAAATATTATATATTTTTTATTTTTTGTCAATTCCATATTTAACATAAAATGAATAAAAGCTAATTCTAAAAACAAAGACAACTTGTATATCCCACATAATAAGGACTGTTTACACCACCATAAGAACAAGGAATGCCATTGCAAAGTGTACATTGATTATGATCACCGGGACGACAGAACGGAAAAGAAAGGCGACAATCAATACTGGCTGTGTTTCCCGTACAATTACTACCCGAATGGCAAGTTACGCCCTGACATGCGTCAGACATAAGAGTATCAGTTAACCCCACGCCAATACAAATCTGTCCGGACTCTTTGCAAACCTCATCACAGTGAAAAGCCGGGTTCGCTCCTGAATCTGTCCATGCTTCATAATGCTTAACCCTTGTCACACCTAAACCGGATAATATTGTTCTGGCTTCAAGCAAAGTAATCATACCTTCTTTATAGGCACAGCAATAATCAAGCACATCTCCGCAACTGTGTCCAACTAATTTATAATTAATATCATTATATGTATTTTTGCAGGATACCGTACCCGTCGTAAAGTCGCATACATATTTCCCTTTTTGGCATTCATTATTTTCTATTGCTCCGCTGCCATCCAAATCCAAATAACATCCCCCGCCTATTTCATCAACAAGCGGATCCATAAGACATCCGAAATCACAAGTCGTGAGATTGCAACTATAAATCTCTCTGGTCCAAGCAACACCGGCATAGGGACAATCAGGATCAGGGATTCCTTCATCAAAGAAACAACCATTAGGACAACCACCCCCAGCACCACACCCTACAGCCATAGCAGTTTTTCTCGCTATAAAAGCGCTCTTTGATTCTTTGGGATCGCATACTTCTAAAATTCCGTCATCATTTGGACTGGTAACAATTCCATCGCCGCAAATATAAACAGCAGAAGGAGCAATACTGACATCACAATTAAATTTATGCCAGCTTCCATCGCCAAGCGGATCATCAAATCCGAACAGAACCATAGTTGTATTGGTCATAACCCAAGCGATAAAAACAATTACAAATCCGTATAACGATTTGCGGAAAGCTGTTTTGGCTGTAATTACCAAACTTGAATTGCCAGACGAAGTAATATAAAGCATCCCCCCTATTACCAAAGACAGAACTGTTATAATTCCGACTATTTCAAGAAGATATCCCGTTATACTGTCAGCTAAAATAACAAGATGGCATATTTTGCAATCTTCCTGCTCATTCCAGACAGTGCCTGGATCATCAGACATTCTTCCGCACGGCACAAGTCCGCCTTTTACAAGAGAGCATAATCCATTTATACAAACAGTTCCGCAAACAGCTCCGCACATTCCACAATTATTTATATCTGTTAATGTGTTTGTTTCGCATGTTCCATCGCAATCACAATCGTCAAAACCATCTATGCATTCGGTATTTGGAACAGAACTTACGCAAGATGAACAATTTGAATTACATATTTGCGTTCCAGGACAAGAAGTCGGGTCAGCCGTATCACATATTTCAGCACCTTCTACACCACCATTTCCGCAACAGTGGGGAGCAAATCCAAGACAATCAGGATCATCGCAATCAACAAGAAGATCATCATCATCATTAACCCCGTTATCACATACCTCAAGCAGAGCGTTTATTGTATATGTCCCAATATCTGTTCCCATATCGCCTCCTGTTCCTGTTGCTCTAATTGTAAAGTTATAAACACCGATAACTCCTGTTAACGCATCTGAAGAAATTTCAAAAGTAGTGCTACTGCTTCCTCCCGCATTCACTGTAAGAGAACCAGAAACAAAAGGAGTAAAATAATTTAAACCAGCGTCTATTGAGGACACTGATAAATTAAAATTCCTGCTAGCAGGACACATTCCACAAATACTGTCGTCATTATTAGTAACGGTAACCGTATAAGTTATCGCTGTCCCAGCCTTGGTATTATTCGGCGCTGGCGGAGTAATCACAACCGTTGGATTTTGATTGCAGGGATCCGCGCCAAAGCAACAGCCTGTATCAAATGTGCAAGCGCCGGTACAGCTTAAATTTCCTCCCCACACAAAACCTTGAGAAATGCAGGTTTCTGCCGGAAACCCAAAATCAGGCGGGTCGCATTGTTCAAATCCATCTATTGCGCCATCAGGGCAAGCCGCCTTGACAAAATCAGCTGCTCCAAACAACAAACCAAGAACCAAAAATAATAATATAACTAATTTTAAATTAGATGTCATATTTAAAAATTTAGAAATGAGTTAGTTGATATATTTGTTTATATCTGTCTATCTTACAATACTCACTTTATTTATTATATGCTATTCTGATAAAAATCTTAAGCAGAATTTATCTCTGAAAGAATCGTTTACCTTTGTACGATTTTCTTTGACTACTTTCTATGGGTTTAAGATATCATGAACTACAAATAATATTGAATACGCTAAAATGGAAATTGCCAGACCGATTCCGGAATAGCAGAAAGCATTTTTTGCCGATTTCATTTTTTCTTCATTCCCCGCCGACAGTATATATTTAATTCCGGCAATAACCATAAAAAACAATGTAACTATTCCTATTATGGAAAAGAGATACAGAGTTATAACTATTAATGCTTCAGGAATAGTAGATATTTTTGGATCAACAGGATTACAAAAAACGCCAACGCCGCCACCGCACTGGGCACCGACAACACGCGCGCCAAACGCAAATACTAGCAACGAAGAAAAGCAGACTCTGGAAAATAAGTTTCCGTAAAAACATTTTTTGGCAATTGGCATAATAATATACAAAATGAAACTTGATAATTCTTAAACATTATCAATAAAAAACAATCTTTAATTATCTTAATAATAACATCATTTCAATAACCAGGCAATTAGTTTCGTTTAATTTTAGAACTTCCTCATTCTTGCCTCGCTGGAATCTCTCAGCAGAGAACTCCGGCGAATTACGCGCTTGCTCGTCGCAGTCCTCTGCCGAGAGACTGCGACGGGGCAGGAAGAGTAAGTAAGAAAGTTCTAAATATACATTTATTTGACACCTTTTTATTTTTCTATTAGACTCAAGATAAATTAGAAAATTTATGAAAGGTCACAATCTAAAATCAAACAATATTTATATAGCTCAGATCGCTGAAGCCGTTGTTAGATTTGAGAATAAAATCTACTAAGCAGGTGGATTGTTTTTATTTTTGCCTAAAATTAGGACAAAGAGATTTAAAAATAGTTCATTTGGAGAGTAGATTTTTTTATTGATAAATTTAGGACTTCCTCTCTTTTTCCATCACCGTCATCCCAGAAAGTAAAACTTCTTTATGAGTGAAGCAAATAAATAGAAGTTTTGCTTATCTGGGATCTTGAATTGTAAAGTATATAAATATTTTTAGCCAAGATTCCAGATAAATTTCTTCGCTATCGCTCCGAAATTTTCTGGAATGACAGGAAAGTGAGGCAGTCCTAAATATGTTAAAAAATAAATCAAAATCAAATTTATGTTAAGAAATAAGATCAAAATCAACCAAACGCCAATTGAAGATTTTTTATTTGCCTTAAATGGAGTATCTAAAAATTTTACCAGCCGAAAACTTTTTTCCGGGGTTGATCTGGTAATGCAAAAAAAGGATCGCCTTGCTATCATTGGTCCGAATGGAACAGGAAAAAGCACTTTGCTAAAAATAATCGTTGGACTGATCGAAAGTGACAGTGGAAGCGTTCAGAGAAACAAGGATTTGCGAATTGGTTATTTGCCACAGGAGACAAATTGGGACTCACTGGAAAATAAAATAATCATTGAAATGAAATCAACAAATAGCAAAATTTTTAATTTGATCAGGGAAAAAGAAAAATATGAATTAATAATTTCTGATTCAAAAAGAAAAGATCTGAAAAAAAAGATAAATGAATATGGAGAAATTGTTAATCAATATGAAGCAAGAGATGGCTATAAATATGAAATGGCAGCGGAAAAAATTTTGCCGGAGTTTGATTTTCCGGAAAGTGAATGGGAAAGAAAAGTGAAATCTTTAAGTGGCGGAGAAAGAACGCGGCTGGCTTTGGCAAAGATCATCTTACAAAAACCGAACCTTTTAATCTTGGATGAACCAACCAATCATTTAGACCTAAAAACAATTTCCTGGCTGGAGAATATTCTGAGCGCGTCCGAGATAGCAATCGTCACCGTTTCACATGATCGACATTTCCTAGATCTGATCTTCCAAAAAACATTTGAATTAAGCAAAAACGGTTTGGAAAAATACTATTGCAACTATTCCAGCTACCTTGAAGAGAAAGACAAAAGAGCTGAAAAAAAGAAAGAGGAATATAAAAACCAGAAAAAATATCTGGACAAACAACAGGAATTTATTGATCGTTTTCGTTATAAAGCAACCAAAGCCAAAGCGGTGCAAAGCAGAATTAAGATGATTGATAAAATTGAGAAAGTGGAAGAGCCGCAGGAAGATAAAAAAAAGATCAAGATAAAATTTGAAAGCTCTTTTGGTCTGCCTCAAAAAGTTTTGGAAATTGAGGATCTGTTGATCGGCGAAAAAGATCTGCCTCTCGCGATCCTTGAGGGTAAATGGGAAATAGAAAAAAGCGACAAGATCGGTGTCATCGGTTCCAACGGCGCGGGAAAATCAACATTCCTTAAAACTTTGATCGGCAAAAAGAAAATTATTGACGGCAAGATCAAATTTTCCGGCAAAGCCAAAATTGGCTACTATGCCCAGGCGCACGAAGAGCTTGATCCCAAAAAAAACATTTTGGAAGAAGTGGAAATAAAAACCAAAGTCAGCGAAAACAAAATTCGAACTATTTTGGGCTCTCTGCTTTTTTCCGGAGAAGATGTCTATAAATCAGTAGCCGACTTAAGTGGCGGTGAACGCGCCCGCGTCACTATCGCTGAATTGATTTTGGGCAATTCCAATATGCTTTTTCTGGACGAGCCGACAAATCACTTGGACATAGAAAGTAAAACTGCCATCGCCACGATCCTGAAAAATTTCACCGGTCCGATCATTATGATCTCCCACGACAGATATGTTCTCAACGAAATTTGCAACATTATCTGGAAGATAGAAAATAATGAAATTAAAAAATATCTGGGGAATTATGATGATTCTGTCGACAGAGATTCAAAATTTTGAACTCTTACAATTTTTCATTGACAACCCGAATGACAACTCTCATAATACTATTGTTAATTCAAATAACGATAAAAATATGCCAGAAGAAATTATTTTAGTGGACAAAAACGACCGGGAAATTGGAACAGGCGAAAAAATGAAAGTTCATCAAGACGGAAAACTGCACCGGGCATTTTCTATTTTCGTTTTCAATTCCAAAAATGAAATGCTTTTGCAAAAGAGAGCGAAAACAAAATATCACTGTGGCGAGCTTTGGACAAACACCTGTTGCAGTCATCCAAGATCCGGAGAATCATTGGAAGAAGCGACTCATCGCAGATTGCAAGAGGAAATGGGTTTTAATTGCAAACTGAAAGAAATTGCCAGTTTTATTTATAAAGCAAAATTTGACAACGGACTTACCGAACACGAATACGATCACATTTTCACGGGCAGATTTGACAGCGAGCCGAAACTAAATTCCGAAGAAGCGGATGACTACAAATGGATTGATCTGGAGAGTTTAAAAAAGGAAATTAAAAAAAATCCGGACGATTTTACTGTCTGGTTTAAAATTGCGATAGAAAAAGTTTTTTGAAAGTGACGGGCACCTTAAAGATATTTCCCTTTCGTTTCCGGAAATAAAATATCAATTATTTCTTTCGCCACATTTCTCGGTTTTCCTTGACATGGAAAATGTTGTGGATATATTCCAGGTGAAGAATTCAGTTCAACTATTATATAACTATTTTTAGTCGGTTTTTTTGAAATATCTTTATTAGTCATTAAATCAACTCCCGCATAAGCAAGTCCTGGAATAGCCCTTACAGATTTTACTGCAATTTTTTTTAATTCCGGGTGAACTTGATCCGTAACATCTATACTATCGCCCCCAGTTGAAATATTAGACTCTTTTCTAAGATAGATCTTTTTTCCTTTAACCGGAATGTAATCCAAGTTTATTTTTTGTTCAATTAAGTTTTGTTTTGTGATATTATCTATTTTTATTTTTACCAAAGGTTTTTCATTTTTTTCTCCTCGCATTGGATCACTATTTTTGATTTTTACTAATTCTTTGATATTGTGAATCCCGTCACCAATAATATTAGCAGGATCTCTGTATGTTACGGCAAGAACTTTTTTTGTAGTAGTTATAAAACGAAATTCTTTTCCTTTGAATTCCTCCTCAATTAAAACATACTTGCTTTTTTTAATAATTTTCTTTATTGCTTCATCGCAACCTTTCTCATTTTTTAGTCCTATAAAAACTAAGTTACCGTGATCACCATCAAAGGGCTTTATTACAATAGGATATCCTATTGTTTTTATAAATTCGTATGCTTCGTTAATTTTATTTTTATGAAACGATTTGCCTTCAGCAACACTTATCTTTCTTCTGGATAACAAGCTTTTTGCTAATACCTTATTTCCTTCCGCATAGCTCGCGGGAGCAGATGTTTTTGAACTTTTTTGTCCAATAATATATTCAAAATGTTTTCTACACGATAATTCCAGAAAAGCCATTTCTTCTTGATAATCATTAATATGATCAACTTTTATTCCTCTCTTTATAGCTTCATTTGCCAAAAGCGTTGAACTAATAGCTTTTATGCTTTTTGGTACATTTTTTATCATAAGTTTTTATTAAAAAGTTTTTTTATCCATTATCTTTTAACCCCATCATATCTTCATTTACAATTTTCCTCCCTTCACAAATTTGTTTAGCAATATTCATTGCCACTTCATGTCCCCTTTTATAAACATAAGATCCTGAATAAACTCCAGCATTGATCATATCTGGAACAAGAACAGGATCAACCTTAGATTGTCTTAAATATTTATCAACTCCTTCTTTCTCTATTTCCAATGCCATAAATTCTCCTTCAAAATACGCTTTGTCTTTTGGAAAATAATATGGATACATTCCTCTTGTAATTCTACGCAGTGTTATTTTTGCTCCTTTGGATGCTTTTTTTTCACTTTCTTCTTCGTCGTCTCCCTTGGCTAAAAATTCCTCTTTTTTTAAATTAAAAATATAATCGTAGACCTCTCCAATATCAGCGCCTCCTTTAATTTTTTCCATTGCCAAAATATAATATGCTTCTGACTGAACTTCAAAATCTGAATACGATTCTCCAAGTAATTCTTTTTTTATTTCAGCCTCGCTTCTTACGGCAAATCCTTCTTGCGCTGTTTCCCAGTCTTTGCCAAAACTTAGACCTTCTAATCCTAATTTATGATTATAATTATTTTGAGTAACATGGCACCCTATTTCATGAGCGATTAATTGAACAAGTTTTATGCCATCAACTTCTCGGTCTGGCGGAATTAATATAACGGGGTGATCATAATCGGGATCGCTAGGACGCACATTTATAGAAGTAGCTCTTTCGTCTATAATAACTTCAAAGTTATTATATCTTAAATTTCCTTTATCTAAAGCCAAGTCAAAGTATGTTTTTATTTCTTCGGCATTGAATTTTTCTTTTTCTAACGCTTTTTCCAAGTCACTTTTAACGATGTCTTTCTCCCTTTTTTCTTTCAAAAATTCTATTTTTTCTTTATAACATTCTTTTGCTTTTTGGCATAATTGATCATCAATATCCCCATAAGCGATTTTAGCATTTTCAAACGCTTTCTCCGGATTGCCGTTTTTAATCTCTATAAGAATATTTACCTTTGCTTTCATAATAGCTATCATCTCTAAAACAATATTTTTAACACTCTCGCTTGTCTCGTTTTCAACATTTTTTTCTATGTTTTCTAAATTTGCAATATCATTTTTTAATTCTTGAATGTCTACTTTGTCCATTTCAGGATAAGTAAAAATCGGACTATACTCGCTGTCCTCTTTTCTCTTTTCTAAAAATAGATTTATTTCTTGATTGAAATCTCTTCCTTCCACTCCTTTTGGTTCAAAATACGAATAAACCATTTCATAATCTTTTCCGATTCCATAAATTTCTTTTGAGTATTTAATCAATCTTTCTTTTGCTTCTTTTCTTTCTTTTTCCTCTGGATTTATCTCAAGTTCTTCTATTATTGATTTTATTTCATTTTCAGCATAATCCGGCATTTCGCCTTTTACTGTTTTCGCTACCGTTTTCTTTTCTATTTCTACCATCGCATCCTTAACTTCCTTTTCCGCCTCCGCTTTTTTTATTTCGGAAATTGTTGATTCTAGTTTTGGTTGTTCTGTTTTCATAAATTTAATTTAATGCTAATAATTATTTTACTTCTTTCCCAAAAACCGCTCTCGTCTTCTTGCTCGGATCCACTAAAAACCTTCCCAAATCTCTCCGTCCGATAATTACCGGAAACTCCAAATGACTTCTATCCGTCACAGACATTTTTGAGATTACTGAAACACCAGATAAAATTATATTCATTTTAATCAACAAGCGATAAGAAATACCGTGACTAGATTTAATGACAACCGTGTCAAAATTATCACCCCACTTATCTAATTTGTCTTTTATTTCCTCGTCCAAAATTTCCTTAGTCGCGTTATTATCTATTTCTAAATTTTCAACTATCTCCTTAAATTCATCTACCGCCTTTCCATAACCTAATTTTCTCGCCAATTCTTCATCTATTGAAGAACGATCCGCACCCGTGTCTATCTTCGCTTTTAGCTCTATTTCTTTTTCTTCTGTTTTCTCTTTTTCTTTCTTTGCTAATTCCCCTCTTGAGATAGGCAAGGGGTGTGTGTTTTTTATTTCTTCGCCATTTTTATTTTCTATATCTTTGCTTTCTTTATTTAAAGTTCCAAATTCATCATTCAAAATTCCCTTTATCCTAATTGTTTCAATAATTCCTAAAATCTGCTTTCCAGAAATATCTTCTATCTCCTCTTCTATCTCTCCGCCGAATAAATCCTGGGCGATTCTAATTCCGTGAATTTCATTTTTTACTTTTAATCCGCTTACTTTTTGTAGGCGATATTTGAGCGGCGCCAGATTGGCGATTTGAATGGAAAGTCCGGCATGCGCGTTTATTTCCAGAACGACCGGACCGCGTTCGCTGTCAATGGCAATGTCCACCCCAATGTACCCTAACCTAGAAACTTCCTGACATTTAATCGCAATTTCCAAAATTTCTTTCCAGCGCGGAATTCTAATTCCCTTTAAGATCAACTTCGTATCGGGATGTTTTTCAATCAAATAATCGCGCATTACCGCGTTAGTCGTCACGCCCGTGGCAATATCCACTCCCAGTCCTATCCCACCCATATGCAAGTTGGCTTTCCCTCCGGATTCTCTGGTCGGCAAACGAAGCATTGCCATTACGGGAACTTTATTATAAACGATTACCCTAATATCGGGAATTCCTTTGTAGGAATACGGCTTGAGAATTTTTAAAAGTTTAATTCTCTCTTCAAAAAAAGCAACATCGGAAGTTCCGGAGAAAGAATAGAATCCTTCAAAAATATCCATAATGTGATTTCGCAGATCTTTAATGGTTACTTTTCCGCCTTCCGTTGAAACCCAGCTCTGATCTTTCTGCTGTCCAAAAATTACTTTTATTCCTTTTCCACCGCTGCCGCAATTTGGTTTTAAAACAAAACTTTTCGGCAGGTTACTCCATTTAAAAACTTCCAGTTCGTGCCTGTTTCTAACAACACCATAAACTTTTGGAACCGGAACTCCAGCTTTAAAAAGCGCTTCCTTGCTCCGCAGTTTATTATTCGCAAGACGAATCGCTCCCTGAAGATTATACGGTCTGATATAAGAAAGATTTCTGGCATTCATTCCCAGAAGACCTTTACTATTTTTAATTAAGGTTAGCATAACTTGTCGTAGGGGCAGACCTGTGTGTCTGCCCTGTTTTTGGTTAGTATTCCGGACAGACACACAGGTCTGCCCCTACGATTATGAATGATCAGTATTTTTAATAACCTCTCTAAATCTCAAATACTCACTCAAGCGAAGCCCTGACCAGCGTCCTAAAAATATATTGACAACAAATAATAGTAAGACATACTCCGGATGTTCAAGGACCAAATTCCTGAACTGATCCCAAATTATAAAATAATAGCCTGCTATCGCAATAGCAAGCGTTTCGACAGAAAGAATTGTCGCGGTTCTGAATCCCTTTTCAACTTGAGTGGAAATAAATTTTTCTATCAGAGTTATTAAAATAAGAATTGGTAAAATTGAAGTTGAAGCAAGTCCGGTTTTTTGCAGATATCCGCCAACGGCAAGAAGCGTTAAAATTGCCAGACTGATCACCGTTAAAACAATCGCCATTCTCGGCATATAGAGCAAGCGGAAATCTTTTAGAATATATCGCACTGCTGTCCCGGTCAAAAAAATAACTATAAATATGGCAAGCCCGTATTTAATCCCAATTGCCCAAAAAGCAAAAGCCAAAACAAGCGGAGTGTAAATACCGAAAGATTTAATTCCAATCAACTGCCTGAACGCGGCAATCAAGGTGGCAATGAACGGCAGCGCAAGAATTAAATAAATTGTTTCTATGCTCACGCCTTGAGAGGCAATAAGGTTGATGATGTCGGACATAAGATTGAGTTATGAATTATGAATTAAATTATTTTTTACAAAAACGTCTTGTCGACAAAATTTTCAAGATCCTCTTTTATTAACAATCTTGATAAATTAACGGCTTTTTGCAAGCCAAAACTTGGCTGATGCGCGAAACCAATATATTCTACTTCCTTCTTTAGAAATTTTACTTTTTTAATAGCTGGGATTAAATCCGTGTCTGAAGAAATTAAAATCGCAGAATCATATAAATTTTCATATGCGCCAATAAGCAAATCAATTGCTAATTTTACATCAACCCCTTTTTCATGATAGACCCCATCATTCTCCATAATATATCTTGCTTGGAAGATTGTAAATGAGAAAACAAGCGTTGTTGCTCTTTTCTTAATTTTTGACCTTTTTTATTGTTCTCTTTTGCTCTAACTACTCCAATATAATAACGACAAGAAATTATTGTTCTGTCTCGCGCCAACTATTTTGAAAATCCCCTAAAATTAAACTTGGTTAAGTTTCGAAGATTTAATTGCGGCGATTTTAATTTGAAATAAAAATTACTTCCGTCTATATACACCGCCACTCTTTTTTTGTTTCTCATAATTTTAGACATAAATAAAAACCCCACCGTGTATCTATAAAATAGACTCAAGGTGGGTAATTTTAGCTAATGAAAGTATATCAAATTGATTAAACTTTGTCAACTGTTTTGTCAACGAAAAATCAGACCCATATTTCTCTATAAAAATATTTAATTCTTTAAACATAAAATTTGATTAAGATAGAATTTATTATTGCCTATTCACCTTCTTCTCAAATTTCAAACTACTCTCACAACATATCGCCACTGCCAGCGCGTCTGCGACGTCGTCTGGTTTTGGTATTGATTCTAAGCTAAGAATCGCTTTAACCATCTGTTGCACTTGTTTTTTGTCCGCGCGCCCATATCCTACCACTGCTTGCTTGACTTGTAAAGGAGTATATTCAAAGATGTCAAGTCCCGTTTTTTTGCCGATATTTTTCCCAATAAATAGAATAACCCCGCGCGCTTGTCCGACAGTGATAATTGTTTTCGCGTTCTTAAAGAAAAATAATTCTTCCACCGCCATTGTCTGGGGTTTATATTTTTTTATTATTTTTTTCAGCTCCTCGCCCAAAAAATCAAGCCGCTCCGGCATCTTCAATTTTTTGTCTGTTAAAATACAGCCATAATCAACCGCTTTCAGTTTACCTTGATTATTTTTTATCACGCCATAACCGGTTGTTGCGGTACCGGGATCAATGCCTAATATAATCATAAGAATTTTTAATTTTATAATTTTAAAATAATATCCTAATTTCTAATGTTTAAAAATTCTGTCATTAAAAATTATTTAAAATTAAAAATTGATCATTTTATTCTTCCAAATTACTAAAAACTTCCCCCACATCCTCCTGCTCATCCAACGCTTCAAAAAGTTTCTCTATTTGCTTGTTTATTTTCTCATCATCAACTTTAATTTTATTCTTCGCTCTCCATTCAAATCCTGAATCACTTGTTCTAATATTATTTCTTTCCAGACTTTCTTTAACTTTATAAAGATCTTCCGGCTTGGTATAAACTACTATTATTATTTTCCCTCCTGACAGGGAAGAACTGGGAGAGGTTATAAAATCCTCCGCGCCTGCGTCTATAATTAACATCTCAAAATCATCTTCACTGATACTTAAATCCTTTTTCTCAATTTCCAGATACCCAAACCGTTCAAACATCCATTTAACGCTTCCCGCTTCACCAAGCCGTCCGTTGTTTCGGGAAAGAATATGTTTAATCTCCGCAACGGTTCTGTTTGTATTGTCAGTCGTACCTTCTATAATCATTGCGATTCCACTGGGACCATACGCTTCGTACAAAACTTCTTCAATCGTTCCGCCTTCCAATTCGCCCGTTCCTTTTTTAATCGCTTTTTCAATATTATCCAAAGGCATATTTGCCTGTTTCGCTTTTTCAATTGCCAGTTTCAAAGCAGGATTCATACCTGGATCCCCGCCACCGTCTTTTGCCATTAATGTTACCGCTTTGGAAAGCTGAGAAAAAATCTTTCCCTTCTTCACATCGGCAACACCTTTCTGTCTTTTAATTTTTGACCATTTTGAATGTCCAGACATAGATTTGAATTGTTAGATTATTGAATTGTTGAATTAAGCTTCGCATATTTATTCTCCTCCTGACAAGGGGGAGTTAGAGGAGGTTTTGAATGCGGGTAGAATTGTGATTGTAAAAGAAAAGTTAGAAAACATTTCAATCCTTTGTTTTAAAAATTATAATTCTATGTTTTTTCCCTAAACCCCTCCCAGCCTGCCCTTATCAAGGGAGGAGCGCATATTAAAATTCCCATACTATAAATTATATTGCTATGCGTAACAACTTAGCAATATAACAATTCAACAATTGCTTTATATCTTAAATTCCACAACATCCCCGTCTTGCACAATATATTCTTTTCCTTCCGTTCTTAGAATTCCTTTATCAATTGCATTTTGCCAAGAACCAGCATCCAGCAATTTTTGCCAGTTTATTATATTCGCTCTAATGAACTTTTCTTCAAAATCACCGTGAATCGCATTGCCCGCTTGCGGAGCGGTGGAACCTTTTCTGACAGTCCACGCTCGTGTTTCCATCTCGCCTGTTGTTAAAAAAGTTATCAAGTTCAATGATCTGTAAGATCTTATTATAAGTTCATCCAAACTTAAAATATTTTCATCCAAATCAGTTTCCTTTCTAAATTCTTTAGCTTCATCTTCCGGAAGTTCTGAGAGATCAAGTTCAAATTTAATTGGCAGAAATATCTTGTTTTCTATTTCAGGTAAAAATTCGTTTTTGTTTATTTTTTGATTTTCATTGATATTAACAACATACAAAATCGGTTTATCGGTTAAAAGCTGAAATCCTTTAAAAACATTTTTTTCATTTTCATCAAGTTCCACGCTATTTGCCATCTGTTCATCTTCCAGCGCCAATTTATATTTTTCCAAAATGCTTTTAAGCAAAATCGCTTCTTTGTCTCCGGATCTTGCTTCCTTCTCCGCTTTAACCAGTCTCTTATTCACTGTTTCCAGATCAGCTAAAATAAGTTCCAGATTTATTGTTTCCAAATCTCTTTTTGGATCCACTTTATTGCTAATATGAGTAATATTTCCATCTTCAAACCCGCGAACAATATGGATGATCATATCAACTTCTCTAATATTGGCAAGAAATTTATTTCCCAAACCCTCGCCTTTGTGGGCGCCCTTAACAAGACCGGCAATATCAACAAATTCTATCACGGTTGGAACTATTTTTTTACTTTTTGAAAGCGCGGCTAATTTTTCCAGCCGTTTATCCGGGACTTTAACAACTCCGACATTCGGATCAATCGTACAGAATGGATAGTTGGAAATATCTATCTCTTTTTTTGTTAATGCCTTGAATAAAGTGGATTTTCCCACATTTGGAAGTCCCACTATTCCCACTGAAAGTGACATAAAATTAGTAGTAAGTATTAAGTAGTGAGTATTAAGCGCGACGATACTGATGTTGTTTGATACTTGACACTAACTACTTAATACTTAACTTAAGCGTACCAAACCGCAAACAAAAAGTCAATTTAAAAAAAGAAAGGACATTATTTGTCCTTATTGGTATTAGTCGCGCTGTCTCAAAACGAGATATGCAATCGCAAGCAATCCCGCAATCGCGAAAACCGCTTCAAAATCAGGCTTGGGCGACTTTTCGTTATCAGTGCTGGCGGAAGATGAAACAGAAATATTGTGATTTATGTCACTATCACTGTCTCCAGTTTCAACTTCGTATGCCATTGCTACTGACGCGAGTACTAACAACAAAGTAACAATTACTTTTATTTTTATATTATCACTCTCCTTAATTAAAAGATTAGTGCAAAACAATTTTTCTGTCAACAAAATAACACACCTGACCCACCTGCATTTCTCACTGATGTCATTCCTGCGGAGGCAGGAATCCAGGTGAAATATTTTTAAACTGTAAATATCATTACAGTAGTTGAAATATCACAAGACATCTCTGTTAATTTATTTTCAAAACTTTCATTCTAAAAATAACGATTGATGATATTGCGTCTGGATTCCCGCCTGCGCGGGAATGACAAATAAAATT
>CAZBCK010000009.1:18321-25775 GCA_964490635.1 uncultured Candidatus Saccharibacteria bacterium
GGGAATGACAAATAAAATTATTGAGATAAAAATTGCCCGCTAAAGTTAGAAAAATTAAGCGCAGATGGATTAGATTTGGAATAAAACTTTGTGATGTTGCACTTGGGAGTAGAATGTAGGAAAGCGGTCTTGACAAGTTTTGAAATCTGTGCTAGATTGCAGTGAAACTTCTTAGTAAAGGAGTTTTTAATTGGCTAACATAATTTATGGGTAGAAATTTTGCTGCCGTTATGGATGAAGAAGCATCACTTATTTTGCCGATTCTGGCTATAATAAGCATAACTCTGTATTCCGTATTTCCGCAGTACTCAGCGATAGCAAAAACAAACAACGACACAAAAACTCAAACTAGCCAAAACAAACTCTTTGATTCCTGCAACCTTGACTACCCGCAGAAATCAATAATACTTATCCAACAGAATTCTCTTCTTTCTCAAAACAGTCATATGGAGATTAGAGAAAAAGAAGGACCAGAAGAATTTATTGGACCGAAAAAAAGCATAAAACTTGTTCCTAAGAAAAGAATGCGCGTTCTGGCAACAGCGTATTCCTCAACGGTAGACCAATGTGATTCCACTCCTTTTATAACAGCAAACGGAACGCATGTTCATGACGGAACACTGGCCGCAAACTTTTTAAAGTTTGGAACAAAAGTGAAATTTCCGTCGCTCTATGGAGACAAAATATTTACTGTTGAAGACAGAATGAAAAGCAACACAAAAATTGACTTTTGGTTTCCAACCAGACAAGAAGCGAAAAATTTTGGAGCAAGAATAGTTGAAATGGAAGTAATATAAATAAAAATACAAAAAAGAAAATTGGGTTTTAAATACATTTCTACAGGTTAGAACCTGAACTCCGAAACTGGAGTTCACTCTTTAGAGTGTAAATTAAAATTCCTTAGCAATAAATCAAATATAATAAAAATAAACCACCTTTCGCAGGTGGTTTATTTTGGTCTATTCCCCGATTTTTGTTTTCAGGCAATTATGCGTTTTACTTTTGTTTTTTCGTATTTTGCAACGCGTTGATTTTTTTAGCAAGTTTGGATTTTTTTCTGGAAGCCGTATTTTTCTTAACAATTCCTTTCTTAACCGCTTTATCAACAGTTTTATAAACCGATATCAAACATTCTTGAATTTTTTTTGTGTCGTCCTCGGCTATTTTTCCCGTTGACTTTTCCAGTTTGTCGACAAGTTCGTTCAAACCTTTAATTACTTTTTTCATTTTATTCTTTGTTCTAAGATTTGACTCGTGTTTTCTTACATCTTGTCTTAAAGACTTTTTCGCTGATTTAATATTTGGCATAATCAAATAGAATTATGAATTACGAATAATGGATAACAATTAAATACTATTACAGTTTGCAAAAAATGTCAAATGGATATATATTAAATATAGTACTGAACGCTATTTATGTAAGTGATAATAGAATAAAATTGTTGTGTATGGCATAGCAATTTAGAAATTACGATATAATAACACAATTGTAAATATTGTGCTATGCATGACAATTTGACAATAGAACAATTTAACAATTTAATTTATGCTTTCTTTCATAAAAGGAAAAATAATTTTCAGGGGAAAAGATTTTATAATTATAAAGCCGGATAATATCGGCTTTAAAGTTTTTATTTTGTCAAATTTAAATACAGAGAACAACGAAGTGGAATTATTCACACATTTGGTTGTCAGGGAAGACGCGCTTACTTTGTATGGTTTTTCAAATTATGAAGAACTTGAGCTATTTGAGCTTCTGATTTCTATCTCCGGAATCGGTCCGAAAGCGGGACTGGGAATTTTATCTTTGGCAGATACGGAAACAGTTAAAGTGGCGATTACCAAAGGCGATGTCAGTATTTTGACTCGCGTTTCCGGTATCGGGAAAAAGACAGCTGAGCGAGTTGTTTTGGAACTTAGAAATAAAGTTTCCGTTTCAGATACCGCTGGACTGGAAGAAAAAAGCAAAGAGATAAACAATCAAACGGACGCTATAGACGCTTTGGTCGGTTTGGGGTATAATGTGAATGAAGCAAAAAGAGCGCTGTCTGAAGTTCCTTCCGAAATTAAAGATGTTGGAGAAAGAATAAAAATGGCTTTAAAGGGATTAGGAAGAAATAATAAATAGTTTTGAATTTGGGGTGTTATTGCGAGAAACCCGAACGAACGCAGTTCGCAAGAAGGCAACAAAGCAATCATGCATTTAAATTATTTGCGCGTAGTTACGGGATTGCCGCGCTCCGTTCCGCTATCGTTCCACTTCGCTCGCAATGATAAAAAAAATTTCAAATATCAACCAAGCTGATCAGAGTAAATAAACCTTGTTTATTCTGATCAGCTTGGTTCTAGAGGAAGAGAGAATGACCCTAAAAACAATAATAATAACAGGACAGTCTGAGGAAGCAATATCCACAAAGACTGTAAAGAAACACAGTGGTGGTGGCGGAACTATTATAACAATTTGTTGCAAACACGCAGCAAAAGTAGTACAACATTCCAGTAATTGTTCGTCACAACAGACGACATTGTCACAATGGGCGACATAAAGATATCTTGAGGTAGGAAAACTTTTCCTCCCTCTTTTTATTTTCCAGAAATAAATTCACTGTCTTTAATATAAAATCTCAACAATCTGTTTTTCCAAATCCCGGCATAATCCACACCAATGCGTTTGGATTTTTTTATTTGGCTTGGTTTTATTATTTCTCCATTTTCAAGCCATAACTTTTTTCTAATTATCAGATCCCAATTATTAAATTCTTTGTCTATTTTAAATTCGCGGCACAGTTTGGCGGGACCGTTTAGAATTCCCTCTGATCCACTCTTATCAGGAGGAAGAATTGTCCTAACCGGTTCCAACGCTCTGATCAAAACAGCGCAAGGATTATTTTCTTTCTCGGTAACGACATTGAGACAATGATACATTCCATAAATAAAATAAACATAAGCGTGTCCAGCCGGACCGAACATTGCCTTATTTCTTTCGGTCATTCCTTTAGACGCGTGGCAAGCCAGATCTTTTGCGCCAAGATATGCTTCTGTCTCAACTATTTTTCCAATGTATAATTTCCCGTTTACTTTCCGACACAAAAACTTGCCAAGCAGTTGTCTGGCAATCTCCATGGTTGGTTGACGATAGAATGATTTTTTAAGAATGTTATTTTTCATAATAATATCTTAGCATAAATAAATAGAGCTGTATTTTTATCAAAATGTTGTAAAATTAAAATGTAAGCAAGTTTAAGTTATTTTTTTTATGTAAGATATAATAGCGTTGTTTATACTTTTGAATTAAAATAGAAGATATAATACACTAGAAGAAATTAGAAACATAGTAAATAAAAAGGACTTAGAACTAAAAAAAAGGGGGGCAGGATTGAAACCCCCTAATATTTCCCTTGTTTTTGCGCAAAAAAGGGAATTAGCAACCGCTAAATCCACGATAGTAGAGAACCCTTTGATCAAAGAACTTCAACGATTATATAAAAGAATAGTTGAATTGAGAAAAATAACTAATGTAGAATTTCATGAGCAAAGATTTTTTTAATTTCTGATTTACTTTTTATTTTATAATGTACCTGTCATCCTTGCGGTTCTACTAATGGAGAACAGGAAAAGATAGAAATGAATGCCGTAAAATCCTTACTCTTTAAATAAATTTTATTATTAAATAATTTTTCAACTTCTTTAAAATACTCATTTTCTATTTCTTGCCATACAGTATTAATAAATTTTTTTGCTTCTACAATTTTCTGGCGATGATTTTTATAATAGATGTCTGTGTAGTTATTTATAATTTTATTTCTCTTTTTTTATCTTTAGAATGCGCTTTATTTAATTCAGGATGTAAATCTATAATTCTTTCTTTCCTAAAATCAAAATCGCTTATTTTGGCATCAATAAAATTTTGACAAAGTTGTTGAGCAATAATATCCTTTTGTTTTTTGGTTAAACTTTTTATATAGATTTATTGTTTATTTTTATCTTCGACTTTTCTTTCTCCATTTCTATCTGAATAACAGTTTTCATGTTATTTAAAACCCTTGTTTTTTTTTGGTCACCTGTCATCATTTTCCTACCACTCAAACATATCAACAATATTCTCAATCGCATTTTTAATACGATTAATGATGCCTTGTCGTTTTAAAATTCTCGGCTGTTCTGGTAATAAATCGGCGATAACCTGTTCGCGAGGCAGTTTTTGAGTGTATAGATATTCACCTATTAGCTGTTCAAATTTATCAAGTGGAATATTCTCATCTTGCGCGACTCGTTTTAAAACATTAGATCGTTCGCTATCCCAAAATTCGCTGAATTCTTTTTCAACATCATCTGCCTTATTAATCTTTGGCAGATTTTCTTCAATAAATTTCCTAATCAAATCTTTCTTTTTGCGAAGCTTTACATCACGGTCAAAAATGCTCAAAATTTCCTCTGTTTTCTTTTCTCGCACTACTGCAGAACCGATGTTTTTAAGCCCTACGATCAATTGGATAATATAATCAAAATTTATAATATCTCGCACAGTTAGCTCAAGTTCAAAATCAATTTGGTCAAGAATTGATTCCGTGTCGCTTTCGTTATTTTTACGCTCTTCGTAAATATCCAAGTATTTACTTTGATAATCATAAAATTCTTGCTCCGCTATGCCAAGGTCGTTAAATGAAAACTCCGCAAATGTTTCAAGCGATGACTTAATATGAAGCAAATCACGAAATGTTTTTACAAAGACAGCTTTCTCTTCCTCTCCTTCTAAATCATCCACAGAAATTACAGTCGGCGTTTTCTTTCTTAGCTCTTCTAGTTTTTTATCAAATTCTTTTTTCTGTTCTTTATATGGTTTTTTAAACACAATCTCTTTTGCGTTTTCATCACCAAAAAGCGCCAGCGCTTCATCGGTCGCCTCTTTTAAATTTCTAAATGAAATAATATTTCCGTGCGGTTTATCAGAATTAAATAGTCTATTTGTCCGTGAATAGGCTTGAATTAATCCGTGATAGCGTAAATTCTTATCCACATATAACGAATTCAATTGTGGACTATCAAATCCAGTTAAAAACATATTCACGACAAGCGTAAGATCAACCTCTTTATTTTTAATTCTTTTTTGTAAATCTCTATAATAATCATAGAAACGATCAGTTGAAAAATTTGTTGAGTATTGTTTATTATAATCAGCAATACAGTTTTCCAAAAAGTCCCGCGAATGTTGATTGCCAGGCGTTCCCTCTCCCGCAAATATATCCACATCAAGCATATCCGAGCTTTCCTCTTCGTTGGCGTGATAAGTAAAAATGGTCGCTACCTTAAAATCATCCGCTTTTTTATTCTTAAACAAAGTGTAATACTTTTTCAAAACTTCAATACTTGAGGTCGCAAACAAAGCATTAAACTTTCCTTTTTTCGTTTTTCTTTTCCAGTCCGCCAATATATATTCTGTAATTTTGTTAAGACGGTCATCGCTTTCCAGAACTTCCTTTTTATCAATACCTTCAACAAGAGCATCCGCAAAAATATCGGCATCCAATGTGTCTAAATCCTTTTGTTTGTATCGTCCAACATATTCCACCGCAAAGCCAAGCACATTATCATCAGAAATGGCGTGAGTAATGATATATCTGTGCAAACATTCGCTAAACACATCAGCCGTTGTTACTCCTCCAACATTGTTATCGGCAAAGATAGGAGTTCCCGTAAAACCAAAGAGTTGCGCCTTTTTGAAAAACCCTTTAATTCGCGCGTGAGTCTGTCCAAATTGACTGCGATGACATTCATCAAAAATAATAACAACTTTTTCATCTGTTAAATATTCAAACTGCTTGAAATATGTTTCTCGCCCGATAGCAATATCCAACTTTTGAATCGTCGTCACTATTAGTTTTCTATTTTTATCTTTAAGCTGACTAACAAGATTGCGAGTATTGTCAGTGCCGTCCACTGACCCGGTAGAGAATGAATTGAACTCTTTTGTTGTTTGAATATCCAAATCTTTTCTATCTACCACAAAAAGCACTTTTTTCACTTCTGGAATTCGTGATAATATCTGGCTTGCTTTATATGAAGTCAAAGTTTTTCCTGATCCTGTCGTGTGCCAAATATAGCCATTCTTATTTGATTCACGCACTCGCTTCTCAATATTTCTAACGGCATAATATTGATATGGCCTGAGAACCATTGAAATTTTTGGAACTTCGGCAAGCACAATATATTCAGCGATCATTTCTGATACAGTACACTTCTCTAAAAAGGCGTCCGCGAATTCATCAAGCTGGATAATTTTAGTGTTTTTCTCGTCTGTCCAATAAAATGTTTGCTCAAAAGACTGCTTTGGATTGTTGGAAAAATATTTTGTATTAACTCCGTTTGATATTACAAATATCTGAACGAATTCAAAAAGCGTTCCCGCAAATGAGTGTTTATGATATCGCTGTATCTGATTAAATGCTTCTTTCATTTCTACTCCTCGTCGTTTTAGTTCAATTTGGACTAATGGCAAACCATTTATAAGCAAGGTCACATCATACCGATTTTCATATCGTCCTTTTTGAGTAATTTGTTGGGCGACTTGATACTCATTCTTGCACCATTGATCCATATTAAAAAACCTAATATAAAAAACGCTTTCATCATCGCGAGCAAGAGCAAATCTATCACGCAACGATTTAGCTTTTTGAAATCTATCACCTTTGTTCAGATGATTCAGTATCTGCGCAAATTCCGCATCAGAAAATTTTGTCTGATTAAACTTCTCGAGTTGTGCTTGCAGATTTTTAACAATAGCGTCTTGGTCTTTCAAGACAACGAGCGAAAATCCCAGTCGCTGAAGTTGGCTAATCAAAGTTTTTTCAAGTTGTGATTCGGATTGGTGGGACATATAATTTATTTTATTTTTCTATATCTTGTCGCTGGACCTTGTCCAATTTTTTCAACTAATTTATATTCTGCCAATTTGAACACAGCTTGCTTTACTGTCGGCATCGGAATTTTTACTTTTCTCTGAATTTCAGAAACCTTTAGTTCAATACCGCCAGTAAACAGATTATAAATTTTTTCTTGCGCTTCGGAAAGCAATTTTCTGTTTTCTTTTCCTTCTAATAAATTCAGGGCTTTTTGAGTTTGCGATAAAACAGCGTCAAGGAAAAAATTTAACCAAGGCGTGATATCTTCATTTTTAGTTTTATGATTTTTTTGCGTATTTCTCAATGCTAAATAATATTCTGACTGCCTTTCTTCAAAAATCTCTTCTAACGAAACATAAGGAACAAACCCATAGCCGTTTTGTAGCATCATCAAATTAGTTAAAGCCCGCGAAAGCCTTCCATTGCCGTCAATAAAAGGATGAATGGCAAGGAACTCAAAAATAAAATTTGCGATTATCGCTAATGAGTGTAGATCTTTTTTTTCTTGCCTTTCCTTCAGCCATTCAAATAAATCGTCCATCTCTTTTTTTACTA
>CAZBCK010000010.1:0-1580 GCA_964490635.1 uncultured Candidatus Saccharibacteria bacterium
TCCTTCCAGATAGAGAATCCTTGAACTTGTTTTTAATTTCAAAGCTGGAAGATCCTGAAACTACCAGCTTAATATTTTTATGATGGTCAGCTATAAGTTTCAAAAATGATGAAGGATTTTTTAAATATTGAATTTCATCTATGAAGACAAATAGTTTCTTAGACGATGTATTTTTTAAATCAATTTCAAAACCTTCTTCTTTCAAGTGTTTGATAAATTCTTCCGTTCCTGAATCCAAAATTTTCACAAAACGCGAATCTTCCAAATCAATATAATAAACAGATTGGCTTTTTTCCTCCAAATATTTTTTTAGCTAAAACAAAATGAAAGTTTTGCCAACTTGTCTGGCGCCGTGCAAAACAATAATATCGTCGGTAAAAAGATATTTACTGATCTCATCAATAACAATTCTACAGTTTTTAATTATTTAGCTCAAAAATTCCTCAGTCGTATCTCCTTCGGGACAAAAAAACAGAAGCGTTGTAAGACTTAATCAGTCCCGAATCTCTCTGTCCTCCAAATTCAAATAACTCTAATTTTTTCATTCTCTTATTAAATTCAGGAATTACATTCGCTTCGTGAGAGTCAGGATGAAATTCCAGCTGAGTATCGCTGATCGTAATTCGTCCCCCGCCTTTTTTATAGAGTGGGTCTTTTTTAATTCTTTTGCTTTGAAACATAGACAATTCTCTTTCCAAATAATTCCCTAATTTTCCGGACAGAATAATTTCAAAGAGATTGGAGACTGATCTGAAAATTTTATTTCTGCCAATACTTCTAAATCCGCCAAGTTCCGATAATTTATAATTGCGCGCGTATTTTTTAATCCATTTATTTTCTTCCTGAAATCTTCTAAACATTTTTTTATCTTCTTTGTTATTATAAACATTGATAAGATGAACATAGCTCTGCGCGTTGTATAAACTCTCAAACGGAATTTTAAGCGATTCGTCTGTTATGTAATGGTTCAGGCAAATTTTATTCTTGGTTTTATCGCCATAACGCCTTATCCCCAGAATAGAAGTTAGCAAGGTAACAAAAGTTCTTACTATCCAAATTCTTCCTTTTTTCGCGGTAATGATCAGATCTATATCTGATTCATTTTTACTGTTTCCCATTGCGAGAGACCCGGAAACAAGAATCATCTTCATAAACGGCGTAATTTGCATAATCCAAAATATCTTTTTTGCTTTCTTCCATTTTTGATCCGCAAGTTTCTTGCGATTTAGACGCTGTTGGACAATGTCTATTGCTCCTTCTAATGAGGAAGAATCGTTTTCATATCTCCCTCTTGATAGGGGGGGGCTAGGGGAGATTCTTTTCAAAAAATAAAATCCATCTTTTTGCTCGATGTGTTTTTTTAGATATTTGCTGTTATCAAGCAAATGACAAATGGAGCCCTGACAAAAATCAGGAAGAGCCATATCGTTTTTTCTTCCCGACTTTCGTCGGAACTCCAGCGACTGTTGATACTCCAACATCCCCCCCCTCTCCACCAAATACAAAAAAACCTCAAACGCGGTGAGGGGATAATTTAGAATATCATAATAAACAATTGTGGCAAGGATTTGTTTTTCAAG
>CAZBCK010000010.1:1680-4616 GCA_964490635.1 uncultured Candidatus Saccharibacteria bacterium
AATCTTCCTTAAATATTTCCCTGTCCAACTTTCTTTGCATTTTACAATCTGTCTCGGCGTGCCTTCGGCAATAATATATCCACCTCTATCTCCACCCTCTGGTCCAAGGTCAATGATCCAATCGGCGCATTTGATAACATCCAAATTGTGTTCTATCACCAAAACCGTATTTCCCCGATCAACCAGTTTATTGAGAACTTTTAATAATTTTTTAATATCTTCAAAATGAAGCCCAACAGTTGGCTCGTCAAGAACATATAAAGTTTTTCCTTCTTTCGCGGGACGCGCCAGTTCGGCGGCAAGTTTGATTCTTTGCGCTTCGCCGCCGGAAAGAGTTGTCGCGCTTTGTCCCAGTCTCATATAGCCAAGTCCAACATCGTTCAAAACCGATAGCTTTTCGGATAATGCTTGCGTATCTTTAAAAAAATCAAGCGCCTGATCAACTGTCATCTCAAGAACATCCGCGATATTTACTCCGTTATATTCAATTTCAAGAGTCTCATTGTTATATCTCTTTCCACGACAATACTCGCACTCAACATAGACATCCGGCAAAAAATACATTTCAACTTTTGTCATTCCGTCTCCCTTGCAACTTTCGCACCTGCCGCCTTTTACATTAAAACTAAAATGTCCGGCTTTATATTTTCTGTTCCTTGATTCTTTCATTGCGACAAACAACTCTCTGATATGCGTGAATATTCCGGTATAAGTAGCAGGATTGCTACGCGGAGTCCTGCCGATTGGAGATTGATTTATACTAATAATCTTTTTTATTTCTTTATCTCCAATTATCGCTTTATGCTTTCCAGGCTCAATTTGAGCTCTATGAAGTTTCTTGGCAAGCGCTTTGGAAAGAATATCATTTATCAGAGTTGATTTTCCCGAACCGGAAACTCCCGTCACGCAAACAAATTTTCCAAGAGGAATATTAGCGTCAATATTTTTCAGATTATGCTCATTTGCGCCTTTTATTGTTATGTTTTTCCCGTTTCCTTTCCTGTATTTTTTTGGCGGCTCAATTTTTTTCCTTCCGGAAAGATAATCACCTGTAATACAATTTTTCTTTTTAATTTCGTCAATCGTTCCTTCCGCGACAATTCTACCTCCCGCCTCTCCGGATTTAGGACCCATATCTATTATATAGTCGGCATTTTCTATAAAAAACTCATCGTGCTCAACAACCAAAACGGAATTACCAAGATCTTTTAATTTTTTGATAGCTTTAAAAAGTTTATTATTATCTCTTTGATGAAGCCCGATTGACGGCTCGTCCAAAACATAGAGAATGCCCTGCAATTTTGAACTCAGCTGTGTTGAAAGTTTTATTCTTCTCGCTTCTCCGGAAGAAATTGTGTCTGACGATCTAGAAAGAGAAAGGTAGTCAAGTCCCATCTCCAGCAGAAAGCTGAGTCGTTTTATAATTTCTTTGATTAGAATTTTTGATTGGACAGAAGAAGAAAGAAGCAAATTCTGAAAGAATTTGATCTCATCGGAAATTGTCATTTTTGTTATATCGCTGATTGACTTTTTATTAATTTTAATCGCCAGCGCACTGGGATTAAGACGATCGCCGGAACAGCTCGGACACACTGTTTTCACCATATATTTTTCAAGCTCGTTACGAACATAATCAGAATTTGCTTCGTAATATTTTTTCTCTAAAATATTCACTGCCCCTAAAAAATTTCCACTTTTGGTTTTACAGACTTTTGGTTTTACAGACTTTTGGTTTTCAGCTCCATAATATACTATATTTAAATCTTTTTTACTCATTTTCTCAATAGGAACATCAATCGGGATTTTATATTTTTTATTGATACATTCTAAAGCATCTATATACTCATCCCATTTATTAAGCAAATTTGCCCATGGTCTTATTGCTCCTTCCAGCAAAGTCAACGATTTATTCGGAGCTATAAGATCAGAATTTATTTTCATTCTAACTCCAAGCCCCGTACAATCGGGACAAGCGCCATAAGGGTTATTAAATGAAAAAAGTCGCGGTTCAATGTTTGGAAAACTAATTTTACATTTTCTACAATAGAGATGGTTAGAAAAAAATAGCTCATTATTCCCGGAAGCTGCTGATTTAGAAGTTGAATTCTTAGTTGGAGACTCGACCTTCAAACCAGTTCCAACTTTTACACTGACAAATCCTCCCGAGATATTAATTGCCGTTTCAACAGAATCAAGAATACTTTCATAATCAGCTTTATTTTCACTAAATGAAAATCTGTCAATAATAACATCTATTTGGCATAGATCACTTTTATTAAAATTCATTTTAGACGCTTCTTCAACAGATACTACTTTCCCGTTTATTCTCAAACGCTGATATCCCGCTTTTTTATATTTTTCAACTATTAAACGGCAATCATTTCCATTTTTTTGCAAAACAGGAGCCATAATCAAAATCAGGATATTCTTTGGAAGTTGCATTATTTCATCAACAATCTCGCCTGCATTTTGCTTGCTTAACTCGCCCTCACATTTAATACAATGCGCTTCTCCACTGAAAGAAAACAGAATTCTGAGATAATCATATATCTCTGTCATTGTTCCAACAGTTGAACGAGGATTCCTTGCGCTACTTTTTTCGTCAATAGAAATAGCCGGAGACAAACCACTTATTTGATCTACATCCGGCTTATTTAAAAGATTTAGAAATTGTCTTGGATAATCAGAAATATTTTCCAGATATCTTCTTTGTCCTTCGGCATATATTGTGTCAAACGCCAAAGATGATTTTCCGGATCCTGACGGACCTGTGATCACAACAAGTTTTCCTCTTGGAATATCCACATTTACATTTTTTAAATTGTGGACACGCGCTCCTTTTATCGATATTTTTCCTTTATTCATATTTTAATAGTTAAAATAGAGATCTAAACTGTTTATCATTGTACCATAATTTTAAAATAAATCAATCTAAG
>CAZBCK010000010.1:4716-24130 GCA_964490635.1 uncultured Candidatus Saccharibacteria bacterium
TAGAGATCTAAACTGTTTATCATTGTACCATAATTTTAAAATAAATCAATCTAAGATAAGGTAAGGTAAGGTAAGGTAAGGTAAGGTAAGGTAAGGTAAGGTAAGGTAAGGTTATATCCTTATAAATTACACAACAAAAAAACACTTAAATTACACAACAAAAAAACACTTAAATTTCAAAACAATTAGCAATAAACCAGATTCTGTTCCCCATCCCAAGCTTTTTATACTTGGCAATTATCGAGTCATACGCAATACCTGTGGAGTAATCAGGCTTAATGGTAAATTCTAGGGCATAGAAATCTTAATTTATGGTATACTTTAGACAAGAAGTTCTTTCTTTTTAGAATCGCCAAGCTGTATGGATAAGTAGTGATGATCCGCAGGTATTGCGTATGATCTCTAAAAAGTTGCCATTTATGATGATTTTTACTATAATAATAAAAAGTAGTAAAAATACCTAAAATGAAAAATGACATTAAAGAGATCAGAGTTCTTCCTACTGTTACTACGATTTCTAATCTTGATCCCGCAATTTCTGATTCAAACTGGAGAAGCAAAGTAAAGGAAATATGTGATTTAAACATAGAAGAGATTGCTCTTTTTCCAACTTGTCTTAATGGAGAAGAAAGAAGAGAATTGTATAAATTGCTTGAAAATTCTCCAGTAAGGAAAATTCCATTTGTGCATTTGAGGGGAGATATGCAAGATAAGGAAATAGAATATCTCATCAAAAATTACGGAACGGAAGTTTTTAATATACACAGCGAAAAAGAATATCCTTATCCCAAAAACTATTTGAAATTTAAAGAAAAAATATGTATTGAGAATGTCTATTACCCTTTGGATGAAGAGGAAATAAAAAGATTTTCCGGCATTTGTCTGGATTTTTCCCATTTGGAAAATACTCGTTTGTTATATAGAGAAAAATTTGAACATAATCTGCGGGTTATGGAAAAATTTTCCGTAAAATGCAATCATATAAGCGCTATTAGAAAAGAGAAATGGCTAGATTCTGAAAGTAAATATGATAAACATAATATTCGCCATGATTTTCATTATTTAAAAGAATTATCAGAGCTGGATTATTTAAAAAATTATCCGTTAAAATATTTTTCGCGCTATATCGCCATTGAACTTGAGAATAGCATCAAGGAGCAACTGGAAATAAAAAAATATCTGGAAAAAATAATAGGATCGTTAAAATAATAAATAAAACTAACAAAATTAAGACTTCCTCACTTTAATTGTCTTCTGGGTAGGTTCAAACCCTCGCTTGAATCGGACAACAAGGTCAAAGCGAAGGTTTTGATCTATCTAATAAAAGAAGTGAGAAAATTCTATAAATATAACTAATCAAATAATTAGAAAGAGAGCAAAAAAATGAAAATAGCAATCAGTTCAACAGGGGAAAGTTTGGAAAGCGAAATTGACGCGAAGTTTGGGAGATGTCCTTATTTTTTAATTGTGGAAATTGTGGACAAAGAGATAAAAGATGTCAGGGCAATTGAAAATATTGCGGCGGGACAAAGAGGCGGAGCGGGAATAACCTCAGCGGAAATTATTGCGAAAGAAAAGGCGGACGCAATCATTACTGCGAATCTGGGACCAAGAGCTTTTTCCGTGTTTGAGCAATTTGGGATTAAGATCTATTATGGGCAAGGGAAAGTTAGTGACGCAGTGCAGAAATTTATTGACGGAGAATTGACGGAAACAAAAGATTCAGCGGGAGCGGGATGTGAGAAGGGTATTTAAGTTGTCATTGCGAGAAGTCCGAGTGAACGCAGTTCACGAGAAGGCGACGAAGCAATCCCGTATTTGAACTCTCCGCGCGTAGTTACGGGATTGCCACACTCTGTTCACTCCGCTCGCAATGACAATCTGATATAACAATTTATAATCTAAATTCTCATTATGAAAATAGCAATCACTGGTGGCAAAGGAGGAACAGGCAAATCTACTGTGTCTGTTTCTCTTGCTGTAGAATTTGCAAAAAAAAAGAAGACAATGCTTGTTGATGCAGATGTGGAATGTCCGAACGACCATTTGTTACTTTCCATAAAAAGAAAGAGATATTGCGATGTCTATCAGCCGATTCCCAAATGGGATTTTAAAAAGTGCATAAAATGTGGCAAATGCGCGCAAGTTTGTAAACAGAATGCAATAGTTTTTGTTGAAGGGAAATATCCCGCTTTTGTGAAAGATGTTTGTATCGGCTGTAAGGCCTGTTTTGTCGCTTGTCCCACCAATGCAATTTCTGAAACAAAAAAACAGATTGGCACGATTTACATTGGAAAAAATTACGGCGTGGATCTGGTTATCGGAGAACTGAAATTGGGCGAGCTGGCTTCGGGCGAAATTGTCAACGAAGTCAGAAAACATTCCGAGGAGATTAGCAAAAAGTTAAAAAGCGAAATTATGTTGATAGATTCCGCTGCCGGAGTTGGCTGTCCGGTGATCGCTTCTTTAATCGGCACGGATTATATCGTCGCTGTCACTGAACCAACGCCATCTGCTTTGCATGACTTGAAGAGAGTTTTGTATCTGGCAAATCATTTCAAAATAAAACACGGAATTGTAATAAATAAATTTGATCTGGCAGAAAATTTTTGCCTGAAAATAGAAAAATTTGCCGGCAAAAATAAAATTCCGATTATTGGCAGAATTCCCTATCGAAAAGATTTTGTTAATTCCACAATAAAAATGGAACCGGTTGTGGAAACAAATCCGGAGTATCGGAAGATATTTGAAAGAATAATAAAGAAAATCAGATAAACTCATATATCAAAACTTTTTTCTTTCGTCTCGCTATGCTATTGACACGGTTTTTTATGAATGGTAAACTTATCAGGTAGATAATAAGTTTTTATATTCTAAGCTTTTTGTCCGATAATTCTTTGAATTTAGCGGAAATAAATATTTTACCTGTGTGAAACGGTGAATATAAGACATAAAGTTTGAAGGAAAAGAAAAAATTAGTATCATATCAAACAATTCAAATTTATTAAAGAGCCGCTTTGGTAATGCAGGTATCGTTTGTGGTAGAAGTGAAAAACGGGAAAGAAAAATAACAAAGGTTTTTTGTAAATCGGTCTTGTTTCTTAAGAATAATATTACTGTTTTTGCAGTAGTTTTTTTGTTGAGTTGTGTTCTAATGGCAAATGCTTCTTCCAGCTATAATTTTCAAGTTGGCAGTATTTTGTTTATGCATCTTGATGGAAAAGGTGGAAGCGGAAGCGCGAATGATGATGATATAATTGTAAAAAATATAAGCAATAGTGACGAAGGATATGTTCCTCTTGTGAAAATTGCCAGCGCCGATTCAAATTTTATGGGATGTGAGAAGATAAATCAAGACAAAGACGATGAATCAAACAATAATAACAGCGAATTGAACGATCTGTTGGCTGACTATAATACTGTTTCTCCTGTTATTGTTCAGAGAAATTCGTTTGTGTCGCCATCAGTTTATTATGATGATTCGCTGGCCAGTCTTAAATATGGAATAGTGAAATATAAAGTTGAATCCGGCGATTCTCCAGGTTCAATTGCGGCGTCATTCGGAATTTCAACCTATACTCTTCTTTGGGCAAATAATTTAAAAGTGGGAGATATTATAAAACCGGGGCAAGAGCTTGAAATATTGCCGATTTCAGGCGTAAAACACATTGTCGGAAAATCAGATACGGTTGAAAGTATAGCTCTTAAATATAAAGCTGACAAAGAAGAAATTATAATGTATAATAAACTTCCCGCATTGTCAGACAAAAATTTGACCGAGAAGCAATTGCTGATAATTCCAAATGGAGAAAAGGCGGCTCCAATTAAACCGAAACCGCAGGTAAGAAGTTCCGGAAGTAAAGTTGTTTCGTCGTCTAAATATAATTATAACGCTCCCAAAAGCGCTGGTGCTAGCAAAAGTCGCAGATTTCCTTATGGATATTGTACATATTATGTTGCAAGCAGAACCTATGTTCCTTGGAATGGGCATGCGAAATCGTGGCTGACAAACGCGAGAGCGTATGGATTTAAAACGGGAAGTGTTCCCGCAGTCGGAGCAATAGTTGTAACATCTGAAAACAGGTGGTATGGACATGTTGCTTATGTTGAAGCGGTTCATAGCAACACAATTACCGTATCGGAAATGAATTATGTCGGATGGGGAAGAAAAAGCGTTAGAACCATACCGATAAACAGTTACAAAATAAGAGGTTATGTTTATTCCAAATAGCTATAATCCTGTTAAAATTATAGCTATTTGGAAATATCTATTAAATGGTTTTATTAACCGTTTTTTTGTTTATATTAGCACTTATAAATGTAGAACCTTCTCACTTTCTGTCATTTCTGTAGATATTAGGCAATTCACTAACAAAATAATATTAATAAAAAATTTAAATTCTCTTTTGTCATCCCGAGTGGAACGGAACGCAGTGGAGCAGAGCCGAGGGATCCTTCTCAATCTCACAAAATGTTTATTAGGGAAGTATTTCTTTTAAGAGCGATTCCTCCATTCCGCTTATTCGTACCTCATTCGCTCTAGTCGGAATGACAAAGTTTGTCAGTGAATTACCTATTTTTAGATAGTCCAATTAACACGCCGAATCATCACCTTTTATAATTACAAAAAATGTTTTTACCAGAATTATAAAATCAAGAAATAGCGACCAGTTTTCAATATAGTAGACATCAAGTTTTACTTCTCTATCAAAATCCAGATCGGAACTTCCGCTTATTTGCGGTAATCCTGTCATTCCCGGTTTAATTGTAAACAATTTTTTATGGTGTTTCTTATAGCGTGCGACTTCCTCCGGCTCGTGCGGACGGGGACCGATCAAGCTTATTTCTCCCCGTAGAACATTTATAAGCTGTGGAAATTCATCAAGCCGCGTTTTTCTGATAATTTTTCCGACTCTTGTTACGCGTGGATCATTTTTCATCTTGAAAAGAGGACCTTCATCTCGCTGATTTAATTCTGCGAACTTCTGATTAAGATTTCCTTTCTTGTCATATTTTAGGATATGCGCGTTTTTTACCATTGAACGAAACTTATAAAGCCAAAACTTTTTCCTTTTTCCAACTCTTTCAAGATGAACAAAAACAGGACCGGCGCTGTCCATTTTGATAATAATTGCCATTAGCAGAAACATCGGAGAAAGAATAATAAGTCCCACTGCGGATGCAATGATATCAATGATTCTTTTTATGATCTTGCCCCAGCCGTCCAATGGAGTTCTTTTCACTTCAATGAAGGTTATGTTGGAAATTGTTTGCATTTCAAAAAGCGCCGCCTGCGCCTGAAACATATCGGGAATGAATTTAAAATCAATATTTTTTTCTTGGCAAAAATCAAGCAATTCCTGTACTTTCTCTCTTTTTATATCAGAAGAACAGAGAATAATCTCATCAATTCCCAGATCTTTGAAAATTCTCTCCAGGTCTTCAATCTTAGAATCTTTTAGTTTTCTTACAATTTTATATCCCAATATTCTATTGTTCTTTACTTCTTTCTGTATCGTTTTTACGATTCCGTTCTTTCCGATCAAAACCAGTCTGTAAAAACCAAATTTGTATTTGCTTGCTATCCATCCCTGAATAATTCTGATCATAACTCTTCCAAAGACGACTGTTCCTATCGCGAAGAACCAGGCCGCGAAAAATATAAAACGGGAAGAAAACATTTCCCGTTGCATAAAAGCGATAAAAATTATAAACATAAATCCTGCTGACACGCCCACTATAATTTGCGATATTTCTTTCCAAAATTTTCGGACACTTTTCATATTATAAAGTCCAGTAAAAGCGAACGAAGCAATAAAAATAGGAGAGATGGACAGAACTATCTTCATATACTCATCAAAGGACAAATCAAAAACGATAGGTCTGAATGCTGACAGTTCACTGCTGAATCTTAAAAAGTAGGCAAATATTCCGGCGAACGCTATCATCAAAAAATCTATCGGCACCAAAAGGGCGTTGAAAATTAATTCCGATCTTTTCATTGTTTGGAATTTATAATATATAAGGACGCATTTTAATCTTATTTATATCATTGGAGTATAGAACGAGCGATAGCAGAGTTCTATTTGGAAACAAGAATTAAGTGTTTTTTCAAGTCAAACTCTGCTATTGCTCGTTTGACACTCCAAACGCGTAGTCCTAACACACTCAAAACAGCAAGCAATAAGCCGAATTCTGTTCTCTGAAACGCTTGCGCGAATTAGAGCGATAATCATCTATCTAGCCCTGTCATTGCTGGCAGGGTCAAGCGAACTACTTTTTCCCGATTGCTCGGGATTTGTTCTTGCACCAGGCAGGGTTTACCGTCACTTGCCGTCACCGACAAGGAAAGAATGTAATTCCGGTTTGCAAAACAAACCGAATATCATTCAACTTTTCACCTTTTATCCCGATTGCTCGGGATTAGTATTGTCTCTGTGGCACTTTCCCTATTCCGATTGCTCGGAACGGTTGCCGTTAACAACTGCCCACTTCATCCTGATAACTCAGAATGGGTGTTCGGACTTTCCTCCCCCCGTAACGAGGGCGATTATCTAGCTTGCTATTTTAAGCTCTTTCATTATTATAAAAAAGCGTGGATTTGTCAATGTTATCTAGTTGTGGTAGATTTAAATTATAAAATAGTAATAATTGTGTAAGGTACAGAAATACCTGTACCCTACACAATTATACAGCTAATCTATCATGAAATGACTTTAGAAAAATAATTTTTAAAAACAAAATTTTGTAAAGTAATGCGACTGACTAATTACGATTATAATAAACCTGGATTCTATTTTGTCACAATTTGTACAAAAGATCGCAAATGTTATTTTGGAAATATTATAGGAACACGAAATCTTTTATCTTTGCCACAATTAGAATTATCAGAAGTTGGGAAAATTGCTAAAAAATGCTGGTTGGAAATACCAAAACATTTTCCTGATGCAAAACTGGATGAATTTACAATAATGCCGAATCATTTTCATGGAATTATTGATATTATTGATTCACGCATTGTAGAGAACAGGTATACCTGTTTTCTACAATGCGTGAATCAATAATATCAGAAACTACCTATAATAATCGGCTCATTTAAATCCGCGGTTACAAAACAAACAAACCAAACTAAAAACCAAACATCCCTCGCTTGGCAAAAATCATACTGTGACCATATTATTAAAAATGAAAAATCATTGCAAAAAATTCGTGAATATATTGTGAATAATCCTGCAAAATGGCAAGAAGACATTGAAAACCAAAATTTTTTTTCTTAGTTTAAATAAAAAAGAATTAAGAATAAAAAAGAAAAGAATACTACGAAAATTTATTCTAATTTACTAACATTACAATATTACAATAACTAACAAATATTCTTTTTAATTTCAATTAACCTAAATTTTAGTTAAAATGCCATGAATAAAATTAACACAGACTTAAATAAAATAGATGAGATTTTAAATCGCGGCACGATCGTTGAAATTTTGCCGACTAAAAAAGAATTTCGGGAAAAATTGTTGAGTGGCGAAAAACTCAAATTTTACATTGGTTTTGACGCTACTGCTCCGACTTTGCATCTCAGCCATGCGAAAAATTTTATGTTGATGGAGAAATTCAGAAAGCTTGGGCATGAAGTAATAGTTCTTTTTGGAGATTTTACGGCAAGGATCGGCGACCCGACAGGAGAAAATTCCGCGCGGAAACAATTGTCACGCAAAGATGTCATTCAAAATGTAAAAAAATGGAAAGAACTAATTGAACCTCTGATGGATTTCAAAGACTCAAAAAATCCGCCAAAAATTATGTATAACAATGATTGGTTGACAAAACTAACCCTTGAAGATGTAATAAGTCTGGCAAGTAATTTTACTGTCCAGCAAATGCTGGAACGAGATATGTTTCAAAAAAGAATCAAAGAAAAAAAACCAATATATCTTCATGAATTTTTGTATCCCCTTATGCAAGGATACGACTCAGTCGCGATGGATGTTGATGTTGAAGTATGTGGAACAGATCAAACTTTCAATGCTTTAGCCGGACGAACTTTATTGAAAAAAATAAAAGGAAAAGATAAGTTTATTATGGCTGTAACACTTATGGAAAATCCAAAAACCAAAGAGTTGATGTCAAAAAGCAAAGGCACCGGCGTTTTTTTGGATACATCGGCAAATGATATGTTTGGTCAAATTATGGCTCAGCCCGATGAAATGATAGAAATATTGTTTATCAATAATACTTATTTGCCTCTGGAAGAAATTAAAAAACTAATGAGTTTAGATAACCCGCGGGATATAAAAGTAAAACTTGCCAAAGAAATAATCACAATCTATCACAATAAAAAATCCGCGGAAGAAGCGGAAGAAGAGTTCAACAAAATTTTTCGCGACAAAGAAAAACCAAGTGAAATAAAAAGCTACAAGCTACAAGCTACAGATTACAAGCTAGTAGATTTATTGGTGGAATTAAAACTAGCATCCAGCAAAAGTGAAGCTCGCCGACTTGTTCAACAAGGCGGAGTGAGAATTGACGATATTGTCCGAAAAGATTTTAATGAAGATATTGAAGTGAAAAATGGAATGATTGCGCAGGTCGGGAAGAGGAGGTTTGCGAAAATTGAAATTTAAATTTTACAATATAAACTTTTTAAAGAATAAGATCTCCAGTTATAAGATTGCCAAAATAAGATTTCGGAATGAATTGGAAATGGATATTATAAGAGAAATTATAGTTCTCTGTAATGGCAATATTTCTATCTTTGAAAAGCTGAGAAACAGCTATGCTACATAATTATTCAGAGGTTTCGTACGGTAGTAGTTTCCGCGAGAGATAAAAAACAGGCGCGAGCCTGTTTTTTATGATTGCTTGATTTTACATCTGTTTTATGGTATTTTGTAATTAGTGTGTTAGGTTTTTTAGCGTGAAAACCTAAATTTTTTTTAAAAATAGCTATGCCAATTTTTAACGATGAAAATTTAAAAAACTGGAAAGAGTCAGAGATTTGGACTGATAGTTTGTGGATGATTTCAGAACGGGACAAATCAGGAAAACACAGTAATTTTTATCACGGAAATTTTGTTCCGCAAATTCCACACCAGTTTATTTTGAGATATACAAAAAAGAACGAGATCGTTTTTGATCCGTTTGTGGGAAGTGGAACAACTGCCTACGAAGCGGAGAATTTAAAAAGAAATTTCATCGGGATTGATATTCAAAAAAGTTTAATAAACAAAATTCAAAAAAATTTAGACCAAAAAAATAATTTTTCAGAATTGTTAGCTGGCGATAGCGCGGATGAAAATACTTTTGAGCAAATAAAAAAAATTCTAAAAAATTATAGAAAGAAAAATATTCAATTAGCAATTTTACATCCGCCTTATGCTGATATTATAAAATTTAGCAGTCATAAAGAAGATTTGTCTAACACAAAATCGTTAAAAGATTTTTTGAGTAAGTTCTCGCAAGTTTTAAAAAATACTATTTCAGTTTTAGAAAAAAGCAGATATTTGGTTATTGTTATCGGCGATAAATACACAAAAGGGCAATGGATTCCTTTGGGGTTTTATTGTATGAACGAAGCGCAAAAATTAGGATTAACTTTGAAAAGTGTTATTATTAAAAACATGGAGGGCAATCGTGCCAAACAAAACAAAGAGGGTATTTGGCGATATCGCGCGCTTTCAAGCGATTATTATATTTTTAAGCATGAGTATATTTTAGTTTTTAAAAATTGAAGTTATGGCAAATAAAAATCCATTTAAAAAAGGTTCAAAACAATATCATGATTTTGAAGTAATGAAAGATTTGCAATGGCACTGTTCAAAATGTGAATTAAAATCTGGACAAGCTAAAACATGGCAAATGTGGAGACAAGAAAAAGGACTTCAAATTGATAAAGATAATGATGGTCATTATTATAAAATAATATATTGTGATAATTGTAAAGAAAAAACTCATCATAGGAAATTAAAATCTTTAAAAGTTTTAGAAGTCGTTAAATTAAGAGTGGGTATTTCCAAAAAATTTGCTAAAAAAGTTAAAGGTATTTATAAAAACGAAGATGCTGTTTTTCTTAGAAAATTTTCTCCAAATCAGTTGGAAATAGATCATAAATTTCCACAAATAAGATGGAATAAAAATGAAGACGAAAACGGATTAGATATGTCGGAAAAAGAAATAAAAGACAAGTTTATTCTTTTAACAAGAAGTAACAATCTTTTAAAATCAAGATATTGTGAAAAATGTTATAAAACAGGCAAAAGAGGAAATTTTCCTGGTATATTTTTTTGGTTTAAGGGAAGTGAAAAATGGGATAAAAAAATTGATAAGCATGATAAAAAAGGTTGTGATGGTTGTTTTTGGTTTGATCCTTATAAATGGAGAGAGGAATTAAATAAAATTATAAAGAAAATAAGCAGTTAATAAAAAACTTGTATAAAGTTAATTTCTATGATAATATAATTATGTGGATAAATAGATTTAAAATTAAAGAGCTTATGGCTAAAAAGAAAATTGACAATTTTTCTGAACTTGCTCGTATGCTTGATATTTCAAAAAATCAACTCTCTAATATTTTATCAGAGAAATATAATCCAATAAAAAGCAATGTCGTTGAATTGGCTGAATTTTTTGATGTTGATGTTTTTGATTTGTTGGAGAGGGATAAAAAGAGTAAATAATATTTTAATAATTAAATTAATTACTATGTCAATATTTAAAATTCACAATTCTAATTTAATTCCTATCAAAGAAGCACCTTTGTCCCTTGAGAGAGATTTACAAAAAATAACTGAAAATAATTTGCAAATTATTTTCGGACTTAATTTTATCAGTTCTGAATTTTCTTTGCATCAATTTCGTATTGATACTTTAGCGTTTGACGAAGAAACAAAATCTTTTGTAATTATTGAATATAAAAGAGATAAAAGTTTTAGTGTTATTGATCAAGGATATGCTTATCTTGCTTTAATGTTAAATAATAAAGCAGATTTTATCTTGGAATATAATGAAAAAAAGAAAGATAATCTAAAAAAAGAAAATATTGATTGGTCGCAATCTAGAGTTTTGTTTTTAGCTAATTCCTTTACTGTTTATCAGCAAAACGCAATTAATTTTAAAGATTTGCCGATTGAACTTTGGGAAGTAAAAAAATATAACAATGAAATAATACTTTATAATCAATTAAAATCAACAGATTCCAAAGAATCTATAAAAACAATTTCTAAAAGCAAAACTATAGAAAGCGTTAGCCGTGAAATTAAAAAATATTCAGTTGATGATCATTTTAGAGAAGAATGGAAAAAATCACGAGAACTATTTAATTTATTAAGTGAAAAAATATTTAATTTAGATAGTCGTATAAAAGAAAATTCTAATCCTAAAAATTATATTGGTTATAAAATTGATAATACAAGAATTTGTGATGTCCATATTTATAGAAATAAATTAAAAATAGATTTAATGAAAGTTGATGTAGAAGATTTAAATGATCCTGAAAATAAGACTACTAAAATGCCTTGGAGAGAATATAATTGGTCAAAACAATGTAATTATGAAATTAAAAACATAGATGATGTTGATTACGCTATATTTTTAATAAAACAAATTTATCAAAAGTTTTATAAATAATTTATGAACTACATCGGTTCAAAATTATCACTTCTTGAATTTTTGGAAAATTCAATCAATAAAGTAGTTGATAAAAAAGACTGCCATGTTTTTTGCGATCTGTTTGCTGGCACTGGAATCGTTGGGAATTATTTTAAAAAGAAAGGATATCAGATAATCGCTAATGATATTCAATATTATAGTTTCGTTTTAAATAAACACTATATTGAAAATCACAGAGAATTAAAATTTTTAAAATTAGCGAAAGATTTGCCTGAATTAAAAAATGTAAAAACAGAAAACAGAAAAGATTTTGTTTGCGATTATTTGGAAAATTTAAAAGGAGTTAAAGGATTTATTTATAAAAATTATTGTCTTGGCGGAACAAAAAATAAAAAAATACAAAGACAATATTTTTCAGACGCGAACGGAATAAGATGCGACGCGATTAGAAAAAAGATTGAAGAATGGAAAGAAGAAAAGTTGATAAATAATAATGAATATTATTTTTTGCTGACAAGTTTAATTAAGTCAATTGATAAATGCGCGAATACCGCTTCTGTTTATGGGGCTTTTTTGAAAAAATTAAAAAAGTCCGCGCAGGAAAGTTTTGCTTTACAACCTGCTGAATTGATTATAAATGATCAAGATCATAAAGTTTATAATGAAGATATAAATATTTTAACTAAAAAAATAAAAGGGGATATTCTATATTTAGATCCGCCGTATAATCATAGACAATACGCGTCAAATTATCATATTTTAGAAACAATTGCTAAATACGACAATCCAAAAATACACGGTAAAACTGGATTGAGAGATTATGAAAATCAAAAATCATTATATTGTTCCCGAGTGGACGCAAAAAACACTTTTAAAGATTTGATTTCAAAAGCAAACGCAAAATATATTTTTTTGAGTTATAATAATGAAGGAATAATGAGTTTGGAAGATATAAAAGAAGTTATGAGTTTGCGTGGGAAGTATGGATATTTTACAAAAAAATATAATAGATTTAAAGCAGATAAAAATAGAAAATATAAAGCAAATAAAACAGTTGAATATTTGCATTTCGTGAAATGCGAATAAAACAAAATTTTAAAATATCAAAACAAAAAACTGGTTACACACCAGTTTTTTGTAATTTGGATTAAACCCTTTCCTATTCCACCTCAAAATATCTCCCGCTCGTTCTCGCAAAATTCTCAGGGAAGTACATTTCGGAGACAATGGCAGGAAGGTGGTGGAATTTGCCGGGGATAAGAACACGGACATAATAGTCATATTCATATTCTCCGGCGGGGAGTCTTTCTTTAAAGAGAAAGAGACGATCATCTCGCAGCTCTTTCATATTCGGACGCAATTTTCTACTGTCATAATAACCGCGCCACCAGTCGTAATCATTTTGTTCTTCTGCCATGAGCGATTTATTCTCCGTGGCTAAGTTGAAATTGATCAATTCCACTCCCGCAGGAATGAAATCTTCCACTGCGACAAAATTTCTGCCTTCCGGAACAAGAACTTCTATGTGCCCGCGCAGAACATCGCCGGGACTTGCTTTGGCGATAGGATTTTCTCCTTCTTTGTCTTCCAAAGAATAGAATTCACGCGTAATTGAAAACCCTTCATCGCGCGGTGGAATCTTATCGATGGGCAAAAAATATTTCAGGGAAATGTCATAATAGAAATTATTATTAAGATTATTATGATTTTCCTTTTTGAAGTCCAGAGAGCTGAATGATCCCAATCCCAGCTCGCTTACCGGAATCGTCAAACTGTTTTGATCCAGAATTGTCTGCGCGTTATAATCAAAGGATTGCTTTTCTTCATCGTCCAATAACATCTTCAAAGTGAATTCCGACTCGGTTTCTCTTTGCCAGATAAGATAATCGGTCATCGCGTCAATAACGGAAATTGTATTATTCGTTGAGCCCCACGCTCCATCTTTATTGCGGCTTCGCAGCAACCAGCGCAAAATTCTGTCCAGAATCTCATTATCTCTTTCATCTTTTGACAAAGCCTTGAGCAATAAAGCGGTGTCTTTGGTTTGCGTTCCATAATATTGCCAGGTCACATTTTTGCCAGATGGCAGAAACGCCCCGCGAGAATCAATGTCAATTTTATTCTCCAGAATATCAAACACTTCATTTTTATATTCCCTGCTAAAAATGTCTTCATTCTCACTCAGCATTATAGCCAAAGTGACAAGAGAAGTATTGCTGATCTGATCATTGAGAAGTAGCTTATCATTTCTCAATCCCTTGATATAACTTATCAAACTCTTGTTGATCTTTCCATATTCTTTGATCTCCAGCAAAAAGTTCGTTGCTAAAATAACCATATCTTTGTTTTTCTTCAAGTTCCTGTCATAACTGACCGTATTATTGATATAGGTAAAAGCCCGCCTTAAACTGTTCTCGTTTATTTCATATCCCGCGTTTTTCAAATCTTTTAAGGTATTGGCTATATGCAATGTTAAATATATATTTGAATCTCCATCCGGATAATACGCAAAACCACCGTTATGTTTCTGATTTTCGTAAATTCGCGCCAGCCCGATTTCCACAACTTCATCTATTGTATATTTTCGCCCGTCAAATTCAACATCTTCCAATTCAAACTTATCACCGATATTTTCCAGATTCAATCCCTTTTTCACGATTGCAATTGAGGCAAGCTTGCTGGCAATTTGTTCGCTGCAACCATAAGGATAACCCAGCAAATAATTCAAAGCGTCTGACAGGAAAACCGCCAGAGTAGCGCTACTTTGAATAGTCAGTTCACCCTTGTCTTCAACAATATTTTCAGGTAAATAAATAAATTCATTAACCAGAGATGCATTTGAATATCCCGCTGTGGCTGTCGCTTCATAAGTATCATTTCTGGTTATTTTGATCGTATTTTCTACTGTGTCTTCATAAGCGCTGTTTTTAGCGAACAAAACAAATCTATGCACACCTTTTTGTTTGGATGAATCAGCCTTAACTTTAAAATAGACAGTTTTTGATTCGTTTGCTTCTATTTGAATGTCTTTTTTACCTGAATCATTTTTCAGAAATAATGTCCCGCTTTTAAGCTCAACTCTTAAATTCTGCTTTTGATTCGTCTGGTTGAAAATTTTCGCGCCCAAATAAAATTCATCTCCCGGAACTATAAAGCGCGGTTTCAAGGGAACAAGCATAATATCCTTGCGCGCGATAAAGTCTTGATAATCAACTCCCAGTTTTGTGTCTTTGCTAATTCCGATTGACTCAACTTGCCAAGTAGTCAAATTGTCAGGCAGAGTGAATTTTATTTTCGCTTTTCCATTTTGATCCGTTCTGACAACCGCCTGCCATAAAGCGGTATCTTTGAAAATTCCTCTTTTTTTCTTTGCCAGATCTTCTGACTCCGCGCCACCACCGCCTTTGGTTCTATTATCAACATCAATTTCATAAAGAATATTTTCCAAATTACTGGAAGTTGAAATTGTCAAAGGAAATCCGCCGTAGAAAAACACAAGTGGATTTTTCTTTGGATTTCCCTTTAAAGCTAGAACACTCAAATCCGCGACTGCCACGGAAAATTCCGTTTCCGCCGGATTTCCCAGATAATCTTTTGCCTCAAGGTTTAGGATAACTTCTTCTCCCGGCAAATATGTTTTTTTGTCAGACTGGACTGAAATATTCAGCTCCTTTCTTTCCGTATCAACTTTAAATTGAGTTTGACCGAATTTAACCTCAGGATCCGAATCCGCGGAAAGCAAAATTACCGAAACATAAAAGTTGGGGGTATAATCTGCTAAAACCGGAAAACTATAATCATAAAGACTCTGATTAAGATCAACCACTTCATACTTAAAAACCTTTCCTCTTTCAACGCTAACAAGCGCTTTCGCTTTTTTGTACGGAGATTTGATAATAATCCTTGCTTGATCGCCTACCTTCAGGTCGCTTTTGTCAACAACTATTTCCAACTCCGTGTCATTTGTTCTTCTAACATCAACTTGCGCGTTTCCATAAACATAAATATTATAGCTGTTTGTGATTATGTTTCCTCTGCTGTCTTTGCCTGTCACTTTTAATTCATATTCTCCTTCTTTATCCAGAGAAAAATCTCCGCTCCAATCGCCACTCTGGTTAGTGCCAATTGTTTTTTCTTGAATTAATTCCAATTCTTTCTCCCATTTATAGTAATACCCGCCGTCAACTTCTTTCCTTTTGCTTTGCGCCCATTTTATTTTATTAATTTGCAATTTAATATCATTGACCGCTAATTTTTCTCCCGCGGTATTGACTGATTTCACTTTGGCTTTGAAAGATTCATTTTTATTTAAGAAATATTTATCTGTTTTCAATCCCAAATAATACTCTCCCCTGTGAACAATAAACGATTTTTGCGCAGAAACAGTTTGTCCGTTGGAATTTTTGACAGTCAGATAAACAACGAATATTTTGCTTTTGACATCTTTCTCGTCTTCAAATAATTTATTAAGGTCAAGCCGATGCGATATTCTTGCTTTGCCGGAACTGTCTATCTCAGTTTTATTTCTCAAAATAAATTTGTCCCCATAGCTGCAATTATAGCAATAATACCACCGTGATCCGAAGTTGAAATATTCGTCTGTGTATTTGTCAAAATAATAATCTTGGCTGCCAATGCTATATTCCACTTCCCCGCCTTCAACCACAGCCCCGAAATAATAGCTGGCGTCAATATCCAGATTGAGCGTATCACCTGAAATGTATTCTTCTTTGTCTGTCTTTGTTTCCACTTTAAACGGTGCCGGGACATATTTTTCAACTTCAAAATGAGTAATCGCGTTTTTAGCAACGATTCTATACCGACCCAGCGAAGCCTTTGTGTCTAAAATCAATTTTGTGTTGAACGAGCCAAAGTCGTTCACTTCCAGTTCCTGACTTAATATTTCTTCATTTTTGCTGTTATAAACTTTCAGCGGAATTTTCTTCTCTTGAAAAATTTCATAGTCGCCGTCATATCCTATTCGGTAGAGTCCTTTAATATGAACTTCCTGCCCCGGTCTGTAAATCGGCCGGTCTGTATATGTGTATATTTTCTGCGCCGTTCTGGCAACACTGCCATAACCGAGCTTATTGTCATAACGCGTGATCAAAGCGCTGTCGCTTCCTTTCGTCACAACCACTCCGTGTAAATTATTGGCAACCGCTACCTCGGCAATGCCTGATCTGTCCGTAAGATATGAAGACAATTTTTTCATTTTTACTTTGGAGTTTTCTTTAACACCTTCAAAAAGCTGAACTTTCGCTCCTCCAATCGGGTTCGCGCTTTTCAAATCCGTTACCCAATAAATGTTTTTCAATTTGGCTTGCTGCTCGCTACTTAGATTAACATCCTGATCATTACCGCTGTTTCTCACTTCAACTCTTTTTTCCACAATTCCCAGATTTGTCACAGTCAGATATGTTCTTTCATAAACCTGTTTTTTATCTTTGTCATATCTTGCTCTTGTTTTATAATCAGGATGCGAAAAAGTCAGAATATAATGTCCCAAAGGATCTTCCAAATAATCTTTCAAGTCAACCGTAAAATAATTTTTTACCCAATATTTTTTTTGCAACTCTATTTTCTTGCTAATAACTTTTTCGCAATTACTGACTGCGTAAGAAGAACTTAGATAAGACGGTTTGTTTTCTAAATAATAAAACATATCTTCCGGTTTCAATTTGCAAATATGCAGATTAATATAATCCATATTCTCAACGGCATAAGTCAGTTTTGTTTTGTCCGGAGTCGTTACGGTATATTGTCTCTGAAAATTATGGAAATTAAGATAATATTCCGGCATCTTGCCTGTCTTGAATTTTTTCTTAATTATTTTTTCTTCGCCAAAGTCATCTACAACTTTAATTTCCAAATTATAACTGCTCTCTGGCATTAGACCATACGAAATCTTGGTTTCAAATTCGCCAACACGACAATTGTGATAGTTAACATTATTTTTAGTGATTTTTGTTGGTCTGTTCCAATACTTAAATTCAAAACCCGGATTGGCTTTGATATGATCACTGATGTCTTCTTTCGCCGGAACTGACAGCGGACTATTGGAACAAATTACAAATTCGCTTAAACTGGCGTTAACAGCATTATATTCGGGAATGGTTCTTAGTATTTTCAAGTGAGGAATTACTCTAACATCTTTTATGATTGGATTAACATTCAATTGCAATCCTTCTTTATTTATGATTTTATCAATATTCAATTTTAAAACATCTGAATTATTGATCTTGTCATAATCAAATGACAGATAAATTCTTTTTTGGTCATCCTCTTTCTCGCATTCCACACTCCCTCCAAATCTCAAATCTTCGTTTTTTTCTTTGCACTTTTTCCCATAACCGATTTTCACCATCTTGTCAGCGCTGATCTTGCTTTTTGCCAGATCAATATCTTCATAAAATCCGATCCACAATTTTCCCTGCGAATCAAAAAAGTCAGAAGTGGAAAAACTTGTCCTTTCCGAAGAAGCACTGATCTGTCTGATTTCCCCTGAAACATTAATCGTCAGCTCCCGCGCTTCTTCAAGAATAATATCCCCTTCCAAAGGATAAGCCTTATTTATTTTCAGACGATAGCTGTTATTGAAATCCCAAAGTTTTTTCCTGCCGTGCCGGTCTTTTTTGTTGTAAATTAAAATTACGGACTCGTCGGTTAATTTCTCATATTTTTTGCTTTCTTTATTATAAACGCTTTTAGTTCCATATTCAGCGGTAAAATCAATTTGTTGATTACCAGCGGTAACATTTTTGACCATTATTTCGCTAATTGTTTTTCTCAAATCAACCGGCTGGTTAAAGGCTATTCTAATTGGTCTGTTATAAATAATATGCTCATTGTCAGCAAACTGATAACGCAATACCCTTGTTTTAAATTGATGTTCAAACTCATTCACTTTTAATCCGTCCATAGAAACAAAGTCAGGTTTTATTTTGACTGTGTAGTTTGAAGAGCGGGTTAGTCTTTCGTCTGCGACAAACTGGACCGTCCTTGTCCCAATCCATTTGAATTTTCCTGCCGTCACCGGTTTAATTTCTATCGGAATATCAAAATCAGCCAGAACATCCAAAGTTGTAATCGGCGTCATCGGTCTGTTGAACATTACCGTGATCTCCGCGTTCTCATTTGCTTCAGAATCAGCCTTCGGAAAAACAGTCAGAACTTTTGGATCGTCAACGACCAAGAAATCGCTACCAATATTTTTTTCTTCCGCTTTTAGAATTGCCTCATAATATCTCCCTAATTTTAATTTTTCACTTGGATCAAAAATGACTTTTTTCTCGTCTCCGCTTTCTATCCATTCACCTTCTATCTCAGGATAGAACTCAACGCTGTCTTCAACCTCCTCTTTGCTAATTTCCATATTAGGCGGAATGTTTATGGTAATGCTCGCGCTTCGGGAAATCTTATCGTTGGTCAGAGAGAATGCTCTGGCATATTCAACGCGGGGAATCAGAGACTCCGGTTTTTTATTATCACGAGTATAAAAAAGAATACCGCTAACAACCGCTATGAATAAAAATAAAGAGGCGGCAATAACGACTCTTTTTCTTTTGCTTTGTTTGATCAAAAACTGTTTTGTTTTTTGAAAAATTTGTTTTGGCATACCAGCCATATTTTTGTTTTGCATAATTATTCCATTAAAAAATTAGTGCAGATTTAATTTCTACTCTTTGTTTTTATTATACCATATATCCACATAAAAATAAACACTCCGCCACAAGATTTACAAGAAACAACCCGAAACAACTTAGAGAATTTATAATCTTGCGTCTCCCGGAATAGTAGGATCATA